>CAMPKM010000360.1 GCA_946887155.1 uncultured Gemmatimonadota bacterium | reverse complement strand
ACCCTAAGGCGCGTCCCGAACAAGGACGCGACTGGTCGCTCTGATCCAACAGAGGAATCGTATGCCATCACGCCTGAACGCATTTGCAACCGTCGCGCTGATTGCCAGTGCGCTGCACACCACCCCCGCGACCGCGCAATCCAACTCGCAGGTCGGCATGCGGGTTGGATACAACTTCAGGGCCGACGAACCACTGCTGAGTACGCATCTCATCGTGCCGATGACGAGCCGGATTTTTTTCTATCCGTCCCTCGACGTGTACGCGCCCGAGGAAGGCAACCGGCTCGGATTCAATGGCGACGTCAAGATCACGCTGCCCAGCGGGACGAATGGGAGCTATCAGCTGTATGCCGGCGCCGGCCTTGGCATCATCAATCGTAATGAGGACGGATTCAGCAACAGTGACCTGGGCGCGAACTTCCTGATGGGCATCGAATCGCGCATCGGCTGGATCCACCCGTTTGCCGAGGGGAAGCTGATGATTTATGACCGCTCGCAGTTCCAGCTGCTCGCCGGCGTGAACATCACCCTCAGGTAACATCCAGGAGCCTGGGTCTTCCTGCCGCGCCGCCTCGAAGACCAGGGCCGTGTGTCGCGGATTACGCGAAAATGCCGGATGCCGCGAAGAAACAACACGTTAGAGGATAATTCGCGTAATCCGTACCCTTTGGCGGCATCCGCGACACTGGTTTTTGAGGTTTCTCGGCAAACTCTCAGTCGGCCGCAAACATGCCTAACGCCGATTTCACGTCGGCCGGGATCGGCCGGGGCGTCATCGACTGCCGGTCGACGCTCACCACCGTCAACGACCCGCTGGCGCGATGCGCGAGATCGGAGGCGCGGTAAAACTCGAAGCGCATCGTGATCGCCGTCGTGCCGACCCGGCCGAACCAGGACCTGATTAGCACCTCTTCCTCGAGTTGCGCCGCCGAATGAAACTCCAGGTGCAGCGCCTTGCGCGGGATCCAGACGTCGCGGGCGAAGCGGACGTCGTGCACCGGCAGCCCGCAGGCACGGAACATCTCGCTCTCCGCCACCCCGATCAGGCGGATGTACGCACCGTAGAACACGATCGCCATCGGATCGCTGTCCGACCAGCGAATCCGGTCGCGCACCTCGAAAGCGTTAGGCGGTGGGTCACCCGCCAGGTTCGGATCCTTCTTACGGCGATCAGGCATACGTCGATTCTCGCGGGTAAGGCTCGAACGCAGATGTCTCGGGGGAGACGGATGAACACTGGTACTGCCTTGGTGAAAGCCGGCCACAACGGATTCGTTGCTCGGTAACACCCGGATCCCGATGTGGCCGGCTTTCACCAATGAAGTACAGTGTCCCTCAGTTTACACCGAGTCATCCGTGTTCCGCCCTACCCGCGGGAATCGCCCCTAGCGGAAATAGTCGCTAGTCGAAGCAGCTCCCAGGCCTTCTCGACGTGCCGCCGCTCTGATCGCAAATTCCCGATGGCGAGTCGCAGCGCAAATCGCCCAAGCAGCTTCGTGTGGGACAGGTACACCTGGCCGCTGGCATTCACCCGGTCGAGGATCCGCTGGTTCGCCTCGTCCGCCGCGGCAGGATCCATGTCGCCCGGCGCGTACCGGAAGCAGACCAGCGAGAACTTCTGCGGCGCCGACAGCACCCAGTCCGGATCCTGTTCGACCCAGCTTGCAAACTCCGCGGCCAGCGCCATGTGCCGCCGCAATCGATCGATGATTCCCGACACGCCGAAGGCCCTGATCACCATCCACAATTTCAACGCCCGAAAGCGGCGACCGAGCTGTACGCCGTAGTCCATCAGGTTCACCACCTGGTCCTGTTCGGCGGTGATGAGGTAGTCAGGTACGAGCGTGAACGCGCGCTTCAGCACGTCGGGCCGGCGCGTGTACATGGCGGAAATGTCGACCGGCGTGAACATCCACTTGTGCGGGTTGACCACGAGCGAATCAGCGCGGTCGACACCGTCGAAGATCCCGCGACATTCCGGCACGACAGCCGCCGTCCCCGCGTACGATGCGTCGACATGCAGCCATGCGCCCGACTCGGCGCAGATGTCCGCAATGGCGGCGACCGGATCGACACTCGCAGTACTCGTCGTTCCCACCGTCGCCACGACAGCCAGGGGCAGCCGGCCAGCGGCGCGGTCGGCGGCGATCGCCTGCCTCAAGGCCTCGGGTTTCATGCGGAACGCCGCGTCCGTCGGGATACGCACGCAATTCTCGTGACCGATGCCTAACGTGATCGCCCCCTTGTCGACCGAGGAATGGGCCTGTTCCGAGAGGTAAACCCGCAGGACGGGCAGGTCGGGTCGGCCGCTGAGCCCGCGCGTCCGGATCTCGAGCTCCGGCTTTGCCTCACGCGCGGCCGCCAGCGCCAGCAACGTGCTGATCGAAGCGGTGTCGTTGATGACACCGAACCAGCCGCTGCCGAGTCCGAGCATCTGCCTGAGCCAGTCGAGCGCACGCTCCTCGAGTTCGGTCGGCGCCGGCCCGGTCTTCCACAACATCGCGTTCACGTTCAGCGCCGCCGCCAGCATCTCGGCGATAACCCCCGGTGCCGAGCCCGTGATGGCGAAGTAGGCGAAGAAGCCTGGGTGATTCCAGTGCGTGACGCCGGGCAGGATCACCCGCTCGAAATCGTCGAGGATCGTATCCAGCGATTCGCCTGATTCAGGTGGCCCTGCTGGGAGCTGACTCGCGATCTCACCCGGTCGGATATCGGGCAGCACAGGAAATCGACCGGGATCTTCCAGGTATCGTCCAATCCAGTCAGCGATGCGCTCCAGTGCTGCGCGCACTTCGTCCGGGGCGAGGTCGACATGTGGCGGATGCATGCGCCCGAAATAAAGGCGTCGGATTCGAAAAAGGGGTCAGACACCATTTCCTGCCGAAAAAACGGCGTCTGACCCCGTTTCAGAAATGGCGTCTGACCCCATTTTGGAAAGCCGATTGACTTGGTCGGGTTTCGTTTTTAGGGTTCGCGACCCTTACACCGACTCCTGATGCATACGATCTGGCGACACTTTCGAGCCATTGCTTTAGCAGCATTAATCGCTGGAGCAGCTGACGCGCAAACCGTTGGTACAATTGTTGTTGCGCATGGCGGAGACTCGATCTGGAACGGTCTCGTCAAGCAAGGTGTCGCGATGGTGCAAGCATCGGGGCCGATTGAAGTCAGCTTCCTGATGGGGCCCGAAGCCGCACGGACACGATTCCAGGACGCCGTATCTCGCCTGATGACCAAAGGTGTCGCGGAGATCGCCGTCGTCCCGCTTCTCGTCTCGAGTCACAGCGGTCACTACGAGCAGATCAGGTACCTGTCCCGACTAACCGACTCCCTGAACGCCGTCATGCATGAACACCTGCACCACGGCGGCATCGAACGCGCTCCGCAAGGCGCGAAAATCCGTGTGCTGCCGGCTTTGGACGACAGCCACGAGTTGGCGCGAGTCCTTACCGACCGAGCCAGGGAAGCCGAACCCAATCCAGCCGGCAAGGCGCTGATGCTGGTGGGCCATGGACCTAACAGTGCCGAGGACTACGCGGCGTGGATGAAAAACCTGCGCGTGGTCGCGGATAGCGTGAAAAAGTGGTCGGGCTTCCGGGACGTTCGCATCGAGCTCGTCCGCGAGGACGCACCCGCACCGGTTCGCGCCGAGGCTGTGCTCCGGCTCCGTGAGCTGATCAGCCTGCAGGCCGAGCTGACCGGCAGTCGGGTGACCGTAATCCCAATCCTCGTGTCGAAGGGCGGCATCTCGCGTTCACGCGTTATGCAGGACCTGGCCGGCCTCCAGTTCCACTACTCCGGCGACGCCATCATGCCGCATCCCGCGATCGCACAATGGATCGCCCGTCGAATCATGACAGTTACGGCCGACGACCGGGAATAGGGAATCGGGAATCGGGAATCG
>CAMPKM010000359.1 GCA_946887155.1 uncultured Gemmatimonadota bacterium | reverse complement strand
GTGCCGTCCCGAGCGAATCGCCCGTCCCGATCGCCGGCGGCACGTTCCAGGCCTCGGCCGTGGTCCACGTTCCCGCAACCCGCCGGTTCCTGTTCGTCGACGACGATCGCTATACGGAGCTGTTCGCCTTCGAGATAGGTAGTGACGGCAAGCAGCGCGGTGACGCGCGTGCGACACCGTTAGGTGCACGCGTGACCGATCCGGAGGGGATGACGTATGACGGGCGGTACTTCTATGTCGTCGGATCACAATCGAAACCCATCGGGTTCGAGGGTGACGGGCTCGTGCGATTCGTCTATGACGCCGGCTCTGGTCGTACAACCGGGGTCGAACGCATCGAGGGGCTCAAGGCCTGGCTTTCACGACACGTGCCCGAGCTCCGCGTTATCGAGCACAGGGTTGGCGATCACGTGGTCAACATCGAAGGGCTGGCGTGGGACCCCGACGGACAGCGCCTGCTGCTGGGTCTTCGTGCACCGGTGATCGACGACTCCGCCTTGATCGTCCCGGTACGGCTCTCTCGCGGCGATGCACCGTTCACGCGCGAGAACCTCATGCTGGCGGGCGAGACCATCCGGCTGTCGCTCGGCGGCGCAGGCATCCGGAGCATCGAGTTCGACGAGAAATCGAAGCGCTACCGAATCATTACAGGCGCTTCGCTCAATGATGAAACACTGGACTTCCAGGTTCTCGAATGGGATGGAACGCCGGGGTCGAAGCTCGTCGGCATCAGGAGTTACGGGAAGGAACTCAAGCCTGAAGGTGTGACGACCGCGGATGAGTTACGAGTGCTGGTGTTCGACACCGGTCTCCTGCAGGTCGTGCGGTGACCGTGAGAATGCATTCAACCGGAGGACAGCCACGATGAATACCAGACAGAGGTGGGGTTGGGCGATGGCGATCGGGCTGCTCTGTCCGATCGCGGTTCAGGGACAGCAATCGTGCCGAGCGGCGGGGAAGTTGATGCCCGTCAAGGAACTCCCGGAAGCGAGCGGCGTCGCGGTGAGCCGGAAATCCCCCGGTGTGCTGTGGTCGCATAACGATTCGGGCGAACCCGTGATCGTGGCCGTGGGCACCGACGGGACGACCAGGGGGCGGGTCAAGATCGCCGGCGCCACGGTTGGAGACTGGGAAGACATCGACGTCGGCCCGTGTCCCGGCGGCACCTGTGTCTACATCGGCGACATCGGGGATAACGATGCCGGGCGGTCCTCGATCACCGTCTTTCGCGTTCCGGAGCCAGAGCCGGGCGCCACGAGTTCGACCAACGCGGAATCGATGACGCTGACGTACCCCGATGGCGCGCGCGACGCAGAGTCGCTGATCGTCCTGCCTGACGGTTCGCTTCTGGTGGTAAGCAAGGGCGAGAAGAGCAGCATCGGGATCTATCGCTCTGCCGCATTCAAGAATGGTGGAACGGCTCGGCTCGAAAGCATCGCGACGATCGCGTCCGGCGAAAAATCAGATGGAGTCGCGCGGGAGAACCGCATCACCGGCGGGAGTGCATCACCGGATGGACGCTGGATCGTGCTCCGCACGCTCTCGACCCTCACGTTCTACGATGCGAGCGAACTCGGCGCCGGAAAAGTCCGCGAAGCGTTCCGGTCCGACATCAGCGGGATCGGAGAGGCGCAAGGCGAAGGCGTCGCTTTCGCAGGAGACGGAACGCTCTGGCTGGCCAGTGAAGGCGGTGGAAAGTCGCGTCCCGGCATGCTCGCGAAACTCACCTGCACACTGAAGTAGTACGCGCCAAGCGCGGCACAGCGGTTACGGAGGCGTCTGCGGTTTCGGTTCGGGCGCCTTGGTGACCGCCGTGCTTTTGTCCCGCTCGACCGCGACGGTGTAGTCGGTCGCCAGGACAGCGACCGCGGCCACGGCCGCCCAGAACGGCGCCAGGGCCAGGCCCACGACGCCCGCATTCAGCGGCATGTCGAGGAGCACACGTCCCTTCGGGTTCTTCAGGATGATCCGCCGCACGTTCCCCTCGCGGATCAGCTCCTTGAGTTTGTCCTTCAGGTTTTCGGCCTTGACCTTGAATTCTTCCATATGACGGTTGGGAGAGGGCGGTTGGCGGAGCAGCAGACGAACATCACTACGTAATAAGTGCAATTCTGTGGCAGAATCGACCCAGCTTCATTCTGCTCTCCGCCCTCAGCGAACCGCCATCCCCCGCAGGGCGCTGGCTCCGTTTCGTGCCAGGCTGCACATTGCCGGTCTTCCCACATATGGAGCGATCGTGATGTCGCGGCGCCTGACGCCACTGCTTGTCCTGTTCGCTGCAGCCAATCTTCCGGCGCAGGGCAACGTCAATCCGCTGGACACGACCATGATCAACCGGTCGTCGAATCCGCTGCTGAGCAACTTCCGGTTCCGGTCGATCGGCCCCGCGAGCATGGGCGGTCGCATCGATGACATCGCGGTGTATGACAAGGACCCGCGCATCATCTGGATCGGTTACGCCGTCGGCGGCATTTACAAGTCCACCAATGCGGGAACGACCTTCGAGCCGATCTTTCAGGAGTACGGGTCTGCATCGATCGGCGACCTGGCGATGGACCAGAACAACCCGGACATCGTGTATGTCGGCACCGGTGAGGCCAACAATCGCAACTCGACGTCGTTTGGCGATGGCATGTACAAGACCACCGACGGCGGCAAGACGTTTACCCACATCGGACTTCGCGAGACGCAGACCATCGCCCGCGTCGTGCTCGATCCCCGCAACAGCAACACCGTGTACGTCGCCGCCACCGGACCGCTCTTCGGTCCCAGCGAACATCGGGGCGTCTACAAGAGCACCGACGGCGGCCGCAACTGGAGCAAGGTGAAGTACGTTGACGAGAACACCGGATTTACAGATCTCGTCATTGACCCATCGAACCCGGCCGTGCTGTATGCGGCGAGTTACCAGCGGCGTCGCACCGGATGCTGTTTCAATGGCGGCGGACCGGGAAGCGCGCTCTGGAAAACCACCGACGCCGGGCGCACGTGGACGAAACTCTCTGGTAGCGGACTCCCCGCGGGCACGTATGGACGCATTGCGATCGATGTCGCGCGATCCAGGTCAAGCGTCGTCTACGCGCAGATCGAGACCGATGGCGGCGACTCGGCGTCCGTCATTGCTGGCGCCGGACGAGGCGGCGTGGACTGGTGCAACAATGGTGCACGCGGCCGAGGCGCTGGCACGCCGGCCGATACCGCTCGCCCGCCGGTGTTGAGCGCATCACGTTCAGGCATCTGGCGTTCGGATAACAGCGGCCGGTCGTGGACGCTCGTCAGCAACTGCAATGGCCGGCCGATGTACTTCAGCCGGATCGTCGTCGATCCCTCGAATCACAACACCCTGTACGTCGCCAACGTCCGCGGTACCAAGTCGACCGATGGTGGTCGCACATTCCGCACGGTCGATCGCGGACTCGGATTCGGCAACCAGACGGTCGACCAGCACGCATGGTGGATCGATCCGGCCAGGCCCGATCACGTCATGCGCGGTTCCGATGCTGGCTTCACCGTGACATGGGACGGCGGCGAGACGTGGGAATACATCCGCACGATGGCGACGGGACTGCCGTACTGGGTAACCGCCGACATGGACCGGCCGTACCACGTCTACTCCGGCTTGCAGGACAATGATGGCTGGGGCGGTCCGAGCGCGACGCGGAGCCGCATCGGGATCCGCGATCACAACTGGTATCGCGTGAGTTTTGAGAACAGCGGCGATGGCTTCCAGACCGCGGTCGATCCGACCGATCCGGATATCGTCTACTCCGAGGCTCAGGACGGCCGCACCGTCCGAACGGACCTCGGCAACGGCCGCACCGTGAGCATCCGTCCGGTCGCTCCACCCGCGACCGAACAGGCTGCTGCTCCGTCACCGGGAAGCTGCGTTGACGGACGTATCATTGC
>CAMPKM010000358.1 GCA_946887155.1 uncultured Gemmatimonadota bacterium | reverse complement strand
CGGACCCCGGGTCTGACCCCGAACTCAGAGATGGCGCAGGAAGCGGTCGGGGTCCGCCAGGAATTCCCTGGTCAGGCGCACATGTTCGAGGTCGTCGTAACTCGCGCGTCGCACCGGCTGGCGATCGAAGTCAAAAATCGCCGCCCCAGGCATCGCCAGCAGGATGGGCGAGTGCGTGGCGATGATGAATTGCGCCTCCTGTTCCACCATGTCCTTCAGCATGGCCAGCAGCGCCAACTGGCTCAATGGCGACAACGGAGTCTCCGGTTCGTCGAGCACATAGAGGCCGCCAGGAACAAACCGGCTCCTGAACAACGTGAAGAACGCCTGACCGTGAGAATTCGCGTCGATGTCCGCTCCGTATCGCGCCTCCATTTCACGGATCGAGGCGAGCGCGGGACCCATGGCGAGTCCCTTGGCGTGAGCGCTGCGATCGGTGTATTCGACTTCCAGTTCAGCGACCCGTTCCTTCATCTCCGCGCGAGTTCGCGAGAGAGAACGGGCAAACCCGAAAAAATCCTCGGCGCGAAGGAAGAATCCACGATGTGTGCGATGCTTCCAGCCCAGGCGCAGGGCGCCTCCGAGCGATCGCTGCGCCGCCAGGGTCTCGTCGTCACGAGTGGAGGTGGACGCCACGGCCGGAAGCCCCGTTGCGATGGCGATGGCCTCGAGCAACGTCGACTTGCCCGAGCCATTCTCCCCGACGAAAAAGGAGACCGGTACGTCGAGCTCCATCTCGCGAAGCGTGCTGATCGTTGGTACGGTGAACGGGAAGCCGCTCCCGCGTTTCCGCTCCTGGATAGCCACCGATTGCAGGTGGATCACAGGGAATGCCAGCCGAACCCTGCCCTTGAGGAACCGGGGTGCGGTGGGCCTATTTGATCGACCGGGAACTCATCAAGCCTCAACGGAGCACAGGGCATCATGAGAAGGATGATCGCACTCGCCGCGCTTGTCGCGCCACTACACCTCGCCGCGCAGGGCACGCGCCCGTTCACGCCGGCCGACTGGTACAAGCTCACGACGTTGAGCGCACCGGCGATCTCGCCGGACGGCAAGTTGATCGCGTTCACGGTGACCACCGTGAAGGAGGCGGACAATCGCCGGCACCAGGAAGTGTGGGTGGTGCCATCCGCCGGTGGGACGTCGGCGCGGTACACGGCGCCAGGATACGAGAGCTCCAACCCCCGCTGGTCACCTGATGGAAAATGGCTCCTGTTCAGCTCGACCCGTCCCGGATCGCGCGGTCGGACGTGGGGGCTGCGCATGGACCAGGCGGGCGGCGAAGCCATGGAAATCGACAGCTTCCCTAACGGGTCGGCGCCGGACAACAACGGTTTTGTCGTGACATCCGAACCACTCCCGGCCGACACCACGCGCCGCGCCGCGGATGAATACAGCGCCATGGAGGCAATGTCGCGTCCGACGTATGGTTCGATCACGCATCCGGTCGATCCGAAGCGTTTCGATGGCAGGCACGTGACGGAGATTCGGTACAAGTCCAACGGCCAGGGGTTCGTGCCGGGACCACGGGAGGCGCGAGTCATCCGCCCGTCGCAGTTGTGGATCCAGCCTGCCGGCGCGGCGAAGAAGATCATCGATACCACTCGCTATTCGCGCCGGAGTCCCGCGGTGTCACCCGATGGACAGTGGATTGCGTTTACCGCCGATCCCGAGCTGCGCCCGGATTCCATCGTGCAGGTCATCGACGATTCGGTCGCCCTGCTGCCCTACGACGCCAAACGCGATGAAGCCCCTCGCAACGATTCCGACATCTTCATCGTGGCCGTCACCGGCGGCACGCCGCGCCGCCTGACGAGTGAGGTCGGCAGCGAGGGCGACATCGCCTGGTCACCCGACGGCAAGGCGATCACGTTCACCTCATCCGCATCGCGCGTTGCGACCACGAGGCTGTATTCGATTCCCGTAACGGGTGGAACGCCGGTCAACCTGATCGGCACCTGGCAGTACGAGCCCCAGCAGCACTGGTGGACGCCCGACGGCAAGGTGATGCTGTCGGCGGCGGTCGGCGGACGAACCGCGCTGTTCCGCCTCGACCCGGCGACGAAACAGATGACCGAAGTGATCGGCGGGCGCCGGCGGATGTCCGGTTTCTCGGTCGACGCGAAGCAGACGAAGGTCGCCTACGTGTCGACGAGCATAACGAAGCCGACGGAATTGTACGTCGCGAACGCGGACGGCACCGGTGAAGTGAAGCTCACGGGCTTCAATGACAAGCTGAGCGCCGAAATCGAGTTCCCGGATGCCGAGCGCTTTACGTACAAGTCGGTGGGAGGCGTGGAAATCGAGGCGTGGTTACAGAAGCCGGCGGGATATCGCCCCGGCCAGAAGTATCCGCTCGTCTTCTACATTCACGGCGGCCCGCACAGCTCCTATGGTGAAGGGTGGTTCGACGAGTTCCACAACATCACCGGCGCAGGCATGTGGGTGCTGTTCACCAACCCACGCGGATCGAGCGGCTACGGCGGCGACTTCACCTACTCGACGCGCGGGCGCTGGGGACTCGAGGACTACCAGGACCTCATGAAGGCTGTTGATATCGCGGCCGTTCGACCCGACGTGGATTCGACCCGGATGGGCGTCACCGGTGGCTCGTACGGCGGTTTCATGACGGCCTGGATCACGACCAAGACAAACCGGTTCAAGGCGGCGCAGGCGGATCGCATGATCTCGAACTGGTGGTCGTGGTACGGCACGACCGACGTCCAGGGACTTACCGAGTTCGAGTTCTTCGGCAAGCCGTGGGAGAACAAGAAGCTGTACGACGAGCTGTCTCCGATCCGTTACGTCGAGAAGGTCCGGACGCCGACGCTCATCGTGCAGTCAGAGGAGGATTTCCGCACGCCGATGGGCGACGCCGAGCAGTGGTTCATGGCGCTCAAGAAGCAGGGCGTGCCGGTGGAGTTCATCCGCTACCCGCGTTCGACGCACGAGCTCTCGCGCTCCGGCGAACCGTGGCTGCTGGTGGACCGGTTAGGCAGGTTGCGGCAGTGGTTCAGTCATTATCTCAAGCCGTCCGGCACGGCGACGACTTCGGAACCGGGGGGCCGGGAATAGGGAATTGGGAATCGGGAATCGGGAGGGCGTGAGGTTGTGAGATCGTGAAGCTCTCCACGGTCCTCGTGGCACTTCAGGGCGCCGCGGCAGTCATTCTGCTGTGGCGCCTTTTGCCGGGGATGCGGCGGGTGCCCCCGGTTGCACCGCAATCGATGCCGCCGGCGTCGGGAGCCAGCGTGTCGGTCATCGTCCCGACACTGAACGAAGCCAGGCGGCTACCGGACTGCCTAACGGGACTGTCGCGCCAGGGACCGGAAGTCCGCGAAGTCATCGTCGTCGACAGCGGGTCGACCGACGGGACGCGAGAACTCGTGGAAGCGGCCGCTATCCGCGATCCACGCATCGTACTCACACAGGATCCGCCGCTGCCGCCTGGCTGGATCGGCAAGGTCTGGGCGTTGCAGCATGGCCTGACGATGGCGCATGGCGACTGGGTGCTGGGCGTCGATGCAGACACCGAAGCCAATGCGGGAATGGCCAGCGGGGCGCTGCAGGCAGCCGAAACGCACGGACTCGACCTGGTATCGTTCGGACCCATGTTCGCCGGACAGAATGCGTGGGAACGCTGGCTGCAGCCGGCACTCCTGCTCACGCTCGTCTATCGCACCGGTGCGCCGTCGGCGAATCCGCGACACGACCAGTTGCTGGCCAACGGTCAGTGCTTTCTCGTCAGGCGCGACGTCCTGCTCGCCCATGGAGGGTACGAGCCGTCGCGCGGCTCGTTCGCCGACGACGTCACGCTGGCGAGACACTACGCGGCGGCCGGCGTGCGCTGTGGGTTTCTCGACGGGCGCCTGCTCTATCGTGTGCGCGCGTATCGGTCCGCGCG
>CAMPKM010000357.1 GCA_946887155.1 uncultured Gemmatimonadota bacterium | reverse complement strand
CCGTCGCGGCCATGAAATGCCCGAGCTCGTGCACGAGCACGACCAGGCCAAAAACAAGGATCGGGGCTAACCAGCTTAACATCGCTAGAGTCGGGAATCGGGAATCGGAAATCGGGAATCGGGAGACCGAAAAAGCGCCAGCACATGGGAGCGAGCCGCCACGTCGGCGCCCAGCAGGTCCTCACGAGTAGTACCAGGAAGTCCTCCCAACCGATCCAGAGCCGAAGAGATCGCCCGGGCAATGTCCACGAATGAAAGCGACCCGTCGAGGAACAGCGCAACTGCCTGCTCGTTGGCGGCGTTGAAGACGGCTGGGGCAGCCCCTCCGGCTCGTCCCGCTTCGATACCCAGTCGCAACGCCGGAAAGTCATCCAGCCTGACCCGCTCGAATGTGAGGGGCGAGGATGCGACCGGGTCAAAGGCCGGGATGGCCGGTTCTTCGATACGCCTGGGGTGCGTGAGCGCGTACAGGATCGGAAGCTCCATCGACGGCACCCCGACCTGCGCCAGCACACTCCCATCCACGAATTCCACCATCGAGTGGACGACGCTCTGGGGATGCACGACGACATCGATGGCGTCGTAGGAAAGGCCGAACAGGAAATGTGCCTCGATGACTTCCAGAGCCTTGTTGGCGAGCGTGGCGCTGTCCACGGTGATCTTGCGACCCATTTGCCAGGTCGGATGACGAAGCGCGTCGGCGAGCGTGGCGTGCTGCAGCTGCTGATGGCTCCAGTCGCGAAAGGGTCCGCCTGATGCCGTGAGAATCAACCGCCTGACCTCGGAGCGCGGGCGTCCCGTCAGGCATTGCAGAATCGCCGAGTGCTCCGAGTCGACGGGGATGATTTCGCCCCCGGATTCGGCGGCGACACGCGTGGCCACGGCACCCGCCACGACCAGCGTCTCCTTGTTCGCGAGGGCTACGCGCTTCCCGGCGCCAAGGGCCGCGAGCGTCGCATCGAGCCCGGCGGCACCGACGACGGCGTTCAGGACGATGTCGGCGCCAGGAAGCGTTGCCGCCTCCACGAGTGACTCGGGACCGCGCGACCACGACTCGCCTGCGTCCGTTCCGTTGCTCACCAGTCCCACGAACGGCGCGCCAGTCCGGGCGGCCTGCTCGGCAAGCAGCGTCGCATTCGAATTCGAAGTCAACGCCACGACGTGAAACCGGGACGGATGCCGGGCGAGCACGCGCAGTGCGGTCGTCCCGATCGAGCCCGTCGACCCAAGAATCGCGATACCCCTGCTCAAACCGGAAAAGGGGTCAGACGCCATTTACCGCCCTGCGTAAATGGCGTCTGACCCCGTTTTCATGCGTATACGGCGTCTGACCCCGTTTTTTCATCGGGGGGCGGCGAGGAGGAGCCGGCTCAGGATCAGGTATGCGACGGGAATGGCGAAGTACAGGCTGTCGAGCCGGTCGAGGACGCCGCCATGCGCGCTGAAGAGCGTCGAGCTGTCTTTCACACCGGCCTCGCGCTTGAAGAGCGACTCCACGAGATCACCGACCTGGCCCACCACGCTGATCACCGCGCCAAAAATGAGGGCGGTCCACGGGGCGAGCGCGAGCTGGGCGACGGGCCTGAGAATGAAATCGTTGTACGCCCACGCACCAGCCATCGAAACGACCACGGCGCCGATGGCGCCGGCGATGGTTTTGCCGGGGCTCACCGCCGGCATCAGTTTCCGCTTCCCGAATGCCCGGCCGGCCGCATAGGCGCCCGTATCGCTGAGCCACGTCAGGGCGATTGGAAAGAACACCAGCACCGCTCCCGCGGACGGTGCCACCACGAAGCGATGATGCCGGAGCGCGTACGCGAACGCGAGCGTTCCACCGGCGTACAGCACGCCGAACACCGTCACCGCGATCGCGCCTAACGGTTTTTCGGATGGCGTCCTCGCCCAGAGGACCGCGCCCGTCAACGCCACGAAAACGGCTCCACCGGCGGCAATTGGGGCATCGAGCCAACCGATACGGACCGCGTGAGCGCCGAGTGGCATGAGAGCGGCGAGCGGAATGCCGATGGCCTCGATCGCCGGCGCCTGGTTGGCTCTCGCGAAACGGAACAGTTCCCACGCACCAAGGCCGGCCAGCAGCGACAGCACGGACGCCAGCACCAGTTCGCCCACGTACCCCGCGCCGACCGCGATCGGTATGGCGACGACCGCCACGAGGATGCGGCGTGCCAGGGCGCCCATCGCCGGACTCGTCAGGCGGTCACCCGGCCGTAGCGCCGGTCGCGCCGCTGGAACTCGACGATCGCGCCGAACAGCTCGGCGCGCGTGAAATCGGGCCAGAGCACCTGCGTGATGTACAGCTCCGAATACGCGAGCTGCCAGAGCAGGAAGTTCGAGATGCGCTGTTCACCGGAGGTGCGGATCAACAGGTCAGGATCCGGGCACTCCGCGGTGTAAAGACGCGCACTCAGCAGGTCCTCGGTGATCGCATCCGGATCGAGCCGTCCGGCCGCTGCGTCGCGCGCGAGCGAACGCGCCGCGCGCACGATCTCATCGCGCGCACCATAGGAAATGAACAGGTTCACGACGAGTCGCCGGTTCTCCGCCGTGCGCCGGATGACTTCGTTCACGGCCGACGCGGCCGCGCTGCTCAGTCTCGAGAGATCACCGAGCACTCGCACCTGGACGCCCTTCGCGGCCAGTTCATCGGCCTCCCGGCGAACGTATTCGACCAGGAGATCCATCAGTGCCGCGACTTCGGCCACAGGGCGCTCCCAGTTCTCCTGGGAAAACGCGAACAGCGAGAGGTACTCCACTCCGGCTTCGACCGCGCCCTCGATGACCTCACGCACCGCGGTCATTCCGGAACGGTGCCCGAATGCGCGCGGCATATGGCGCCCGCGCGCCCAGCGACCGTTGCCGTCCATGATGATCGCGATGTGCCGGGGCACATTGCCCTGCTGGCGCAGGTTCGTGAGTTGCTCCTGCAACGCGGATGACACGGGACGCGGTCCCGTCACACTTCCATGATCTCGTGCTCCTTGGCCTTCATGAGCGCGTCGATCTTCGTCATGTACTCGTCGTGGACCTTTTGCAGGTCCTTTTCGGCGTGTTTGACGTCGTCCTCGGAGACGCCGTCCAGCTTCTTGAGCTTGTCGCGGCTCTCGGTACGCCAGTGGCGCACACCAATGCGGCCTTCCTCGGCAAACTTGTGTACGATCTTCACGAGATCACGGCGACGCTCTTCGTTCATCTGCGGCAGGGGGACCCGGATCACGGCACCCTGCGTCACCGGATCCAGTCCGAGGTCGGCCTCACGAATCGCCTTTTCGACGACCTTGATCTGTGACTTGTCGAACGGCGTCACGGTGAGCAAGCGCGGTTCAGGCGCGGCGAGGCTGGCGACCTGGTTGAGCATCATCTGCGTGCCATAGACCTCGACGCGGACCGTGTCCAGCATGTTCGTGGTTGCCTTGCTGGAGCGGACCGATGCGAACTCGTGCTTGACCGAGTCGATCGCCTTGTCCATGTGGGCGCGGGCGTCCTTCAGGATTTGAGCGATAGTCGTCATGGAAAGCACCAATACGCTGGTAGTGGTTGGTGGTTATTGGTACTGCTACTCGTATCTGATACTGCTACGGTTACTGGTTTTGTACTGGTAGTGATATGCATACCAGTACCAAAGCCAATCAATAACCACTCGGTCAGCCGCCGACGATGGTCCCCACTTTCTCACCCCGGACGGCCATGGCGACAGCGCCTGGCCGGTGGATGTTCAGGACGATCAACGGCAGGTTGTTTTCCTTGCATAACGTGACCGCGGTCTGGTCCATTACGCCGAGTTCCTCGAGCATGACGTCGCGATAGCTGATCTGTTCGTAGAACCTGGCGTCCGGGTGTTTCTTGGGATCCGCTGAATAGACGCCGTCGACACTGGTCGCCTTGATGATGACGTCG
>CAMPKM010000356.1 GCA_946887155.1 uncultured Gemmatimonadota bacterium | reverse complement strand
CACTACATCTTCAGGAACGGATCTGACCAGATCGTCCAATTCGTCAGGTGCTTTCGGGAGCCTTCTGCATCAGCGGAGCAAGCAGCTGCATGCCCTGCAACGAACGACGGAGCCGGACACGCCACATCCAGTAGAGCAGCAGGACCAGCGGCGCCAGCGCGAGCACCCAGAGTATCGACCAGAGCCGCAGGAATGAGGGTAACTCGTCCGCCTGGCCAAGGAAAAACGATCCCGTCGCGATGAACAACGAGAACGTCATGCGCCACAGGTGACGTGCGATCCTCGACGCACCCCGCGCCGGTCCGGAACGAAGTACCCGCACGTCGCCCACCGCCGCCAGCGCCGTGATCGTCCCGAGGAAAAACAGCATGCCGGCCGGAACGCCGTCCCGGACACCGCCGAAGTTCCTTGCGATGTCGACTCCTTCCACGAACGTTCCGGCCGCGAGCACCACTGCCACCACCAGTCCGGCGATCTCGAGGCGTCGCTGGTGCCTGCCTAACGGGCGCACGGTGGTCAGCCCGGTGACCACCAGGTAAATCGGCAGCAATCCGCCCGCGCCCGCCTGTCGCACGATCGAGATCACGCTGGCGGTTGCACCCAGGACGATCATCGCCACGACGAACCACGTACCCGTTCTCCGGTGCACGGTGGATCCCTTGCCGGTGAACAGCGCGACGTAGCCGGCGACGATAGCCACCGATCCACCCACGATGTGAACCGGCATCAGCAAGGTGTCCATCGACATTCCTAGGACCTCATGGTGATCGCGGGATCGATCCGCGCCGCACGCAGTGCCGGGATCCAGCAGGCCACGATTCCGATCAACGCCATCATCAGGGCCACGAAGCCCAGCGTGACTGGATCGTCAGGCGCCACACCGAACAGCAGGCCACGAATCGCTCGAGCGAACAGGACCGCACCCAGGAGGCCTGTCACGAGGCCGGCGGCGAGCAACACTCCACCCTCGCCCAGAATCATTCGCTCCACCTGCCAGCGTCCCGCGCCAAGGCTCATGCGGATGCCGATCTCGGTGGTCCGGGCGCTGACCGAAAAGGCCAGGACACCAGCAATTCCCACTGCCGCAATGATCACCGACAGGATGCTGAACAACGACACCAGCATCGCGTTCACCCGGCGCGGGGCCACGCTCTGGTCCCTGACCTGGGCGATGGTCATCACGTTCTCGATCAACGCGTTAGGCGCATGGGCGCGCACGATCCGCGTCACCGCGGGCACCAGTCCCGACACGTCGTCCCCGGCACGAATGACGAAACTGCCACTCATCGCCAGGATCTGGGTGAACGGCAGGAACATGACCGGTCGCGACACGGCGTCGAGGCCACCATCCTGGGTATTGCCCGCGACGCCCACGACCGTGCGCCAATCCTCGGTGATCGGCGTGAATCGCAACGTCGGACCGGTCCACGCCAGCCGCTTCCCGATCGGGTCTTCACCGGGGAAGAACCGGTCCGCGAGTGTCTGGTTGATGATGACGACCGGCCCGGACTCGGCCACGTCCGTCGTGGCGAAGGCGCGTCCCCGCACGATGGGGATACCCGATGCGCCGAAGTATTCCGGATTCGCCGTACGCAGTTCCGCGCGGGGCGTCGCTTCTCCGGCACCCAGCGCCTTGGCTTCAGAGGTTCATACGAGAATGCACGTGCAACGTGGTTCCCTAGCCGGTGAACCGAGTCCGACGTCGACGACGCCCGGCACCGCACGAATCTCACTCAGCATGCGCGCATACTGATCCTTCACGGCGGCGTCAGCGCCCGGCACGCGGAGCATCGACAGGTCGAACAGCGGAACGTCCATCGACAGGATCTCCTCCGTACGAAGCCCTGTCTCGACCTGCGACAACTGCATCATCGTCCGCGTCAACAGCCCCGCCCCGGCGAGCAGCACAACCGAGACCGCGACCTTCGCGACGACCAGCGCCCGCTGCAATCGTTGCCGGCGGAGACTGCCACTGACCCGCCGCCCGCCTGACGAGATCAGCGAGGCAAAGGCGCTTTCCCTTGGCAGCGACGCCAGGTACGACAGCACGACCGCCAGGGTGACCGCCACCAGGAACGTGAATCCGAGCGCCAGGCCGTCGAGCCGGATTTCATTCGCGCGCGCCGAGTACCGGTCGAGCAGCGAAATCAGCACCCCTACGCCACCGACCGCGATGCCAACGCCGACCGCGCCACCCATCAGCGTGAGCAGCAGGTTCTCGGCCAGCAACAGCCGGCGCAGCCGCGACGTCCCGGCCCCGAGCGCTGCGCGTGCCACCATTTCGGGCTCCCGGCGCACGCCCCGCATGAGCGTGAGGTTGGCCACGTTGGCGGCGGCAATGATCATCACGAACGCCGCCGCGCCCATCAGCAGCCAGAGCGTGAGCTGGGCCCGCGCGCCTAACGCGGTGCGGAACGGCAGGACGGCTACCTGGAAGTGCGAGCCTTCGTCGTATGCTTCCCGGTAATCCTTCCGGATGCGCGCGTGAACCGCCGACACCTCGGACCGGGCCTGCTCGACCGTCGCGCCCGGCACGAGTCGGGCCACCATCTCGGTCATGCGATGCGTTCGTCCCTGCACCATGCTGGCGCTGAGGTGGTGATCGCTGTTCACCATGTTGAGGAACACGTCCACGCGATCGGGAAAGTACGGGGCCGGTTCCATCACGCCGATTACCGTCACGGACTTGTTGTCCATGCGGACCTGTTGGCCGACGATGGCCGAATCTCCGTGGAAGCGGCGGAGCCAGAAGTCGTGCGTCAACACCATGACCGCGGCCACGCCGGCACCGTCATCGCTCGGCAACGTCACCCGACCGAGGATCGGCGACAGACCCATGACATCGAAGAAGTTGCCGGTGACCAATCCAGCCCTGATGCGGACGGCATCGTTTTCGCCGCGCAGGGTGAACGAAAATGGCGAATACTCGGCGATACCGCCGAGTGAGCTGGCGCCATCGCGGAAGTCCTGCACCTCGGGCACCGAAAACAGGATGTTGTCACCCCCCGGCGCGTCATTCGAATGCCGGAGGTAGACCAGCCGTTCACCGTCGCGATGCGGCAACGGCTTCAGTACCACCGCCCGCACGACGCTGAAGATCGCGGTGTTGGCGCCGATCCCAAGGGCCAGCGTGGCCACGACCACGAGCGTGAACACAGGACTGTGCCGCAACGAGCGCGACGCATAGCGGACGTCGGCCGCGATGCTCTCGAGCCATGGCAGTCCGCGCTGCGCCCGGATGGCCTCGGCGGCCTGCGTCAGGCCGCCTGACGCGAGCAGCGCCTGACGACGCGCCTCGTCAGGCGCCATGCCCCGCCGGATGAATTCGGCGGTTTCCATCTCGAGGTGTGCCGCCATCTCGGCGCGGGCGTCGTCGTCCGCCGAGGGAGGAGCGGAGAACGCGCCGGCCAGCCGCGCCAGGAAGGCACGAAGGATCTTCATCACGCCTCCTTGCGCGGCGCGAGGAATGCCGCGATGAGGTCCGCCGTTTCGTGCCAGTCCCGCGTTTCACGCGCGAGCTGTTTCCGCCCCGCGGCGGTCAGCGCGTAGTATTTCGCGCGCCGGTTGTTCTCGGACTGCCGCCACTCCGCCTTGATGGCGCCTTCCTGCTCGAGCTTGACCAGCGCGGGGTAGAGCGTGCCGTAGTTGAGCGACAGCCGATTCCGGCTGGTTTCCTCGATGCGGCGGGCAATGCCATAGCCGTGCAGCGGACCGAGGCTGTCGATGGTCTTGAGGATCATGAGGGCCAGTGTGCCCTGCTTGACGTCGAGTTTGTCGCCCATGGCGTTCCTATTGGATTCCCATATGAGGGTAACGCAATCCGGTGGCGCCCGCAATCGGTCGGGTTACGAGTGAGGCAGATGCCGTTGTCGGGGGAGGTTCACGTCCGTCGGGTCCTTGTATTGGATTCCCATACGGAA
>CAMPKM010000355.1 GCA_946887155.1 uncultured Gemmatimonadota bacterium | reverse complement strand
CGCCAGGCCGTAGTGATAGTCGCTCGTGTCCCGGCGGGTAAGTGCGCCCACCGCCGCATAGCCGACACCGGCGGCGGCCGTCGCCTGCATGGTAAGGGCGCCCGATGGACGCCATTCGGCCGTGGACCCTAACGCGACCGCGGTAGTGGAGACGCGAAACAGTTGCGGGGCGATGTAGTCGTAGTTGCCGTACAGGCCCCAGACACCATCCCAGGTCGCGCCGAGCGTGTAGCCGCGACCCGCCAGCAGGCCGCGCAGCAGGATGCTCTCCAAAGCAATCCCCGACGTGACCATCGCCTGCATGGCGAAGTAATCGAACGGCCGGCGGTAGGTATAGCCATTCGATCCCGGCAACCCGAACTCCATCGACAGGTCGAGGACGGCCTCGTTGGGACGCAGGTTGACGTCGGCATCGCCACTCGCCTGCGTCGTGCCGCTCCCACCCACATGAATGCGGCGGTAGTACGCGGCGTCTCGACTCGGGTAGATGGCGTCGAACCGGCGACCGAACACCCGTCGATTGAAGCTCAACGGCTGCGATGCCGCGGTCGTCACCAGTCGGCGTCCCCGACTCGTCGGCCTGGAACCCGTCTCGAGGACGAGGTTGGCGACGCGGAACAGTGCCTCGCCGAGGAAGGAGCCGGCGATACCGCTCGCGATCTGGTCATTCCACGACGGCGCCGACGTCTCGCCGGCGATCTCCCAGAGTGCGCTGCCCGCAAACGTGTAGCCCAGCGACGTCCAGAAATTCAGGCCGGAGGCTCGGGCGAAGCCGTGGTACATCGCGCCCTGGTACGGATGGCCGGCCTGGTTGATGGCGAACGGATCGTTTTCCGTCACCCAGCGACGGCGGAGGTTCCGGCGGATCGAGCTGATCGACGAATGATAGGGATCGCCTAACACGGTCCGGTCGAAGACGTTCAGGAGCGCGTCGAATCCGATGATCTCCAGTGCTGGCACGATGTAGCTCCTGGCGGAGCTCGAGTCGGATTGAGCGAGCGCGGGCAGCGGTAGCAGCAGCGTGATCAGGGCACCACTTTTCAGGACGCCGGGCACGACGGTCCTCCATTCGTGAATGAAGCGTTGCTGGGGATAGCCCCCGGCGATGCGGAAGTTCCTGAGCCGATCTGGAGCTTTGCACGTGAAAATCGCCAACCTCGTCGGACAGGACGAAGACCATCTGTGCTCGTCAGGCGACGCGTCGACGCTGGGGGCGACGGTGCACCGGGACGTGGTCGAGCCGTTCCTCGAGCTGCGGGCTGCCGCCGCGACGGAAGGGTTCACGCTTGCGCTCGACAGCGGCTTTCGGAGCTTTGACCGGCAGCTTGCGATCTGGAATCGCAAGGCGTCGGGGCAGCGCGCGGTGCTGGACAGCAGCGCCAAGCCGCTGGACATCGACGCACTCAGCCCGCGGGAACTGGTGTTTGCAATCTTGCGCTGGTCGGCGCTCCCGGGCGCGTCACGGCATCACTGGGGCACCGACATCGATGTCTACGATGCGGCCGCGATGCCCGCTGGCTACCAGGTCGAACTCATTCCGGCCGAGGTGAATCGCGGCGGCATCTTTGCGCCGCTGCATGATTGGCTCGACGGACGCATTGAAAAACGATCGGCGTTCGGCTTCTTTCGTCCGTACGATCGCGACCGGATGGGCGTCGCGCCCGAGCGCTGGCATCTCAGTTACGCACCGCTGGCGTCGTCGTACCTCCAGCGGATGTCGCCGGATGCGCTGCGCCAGGCGGTTACCAATGCGGACATGATGCTGAAAGACGTGGTGCTCGACCATCTCGATGAGATCTTTGCGCGCTTTGTGACGAACATCAATCCGGACATTCCTTGACGCCAGCGCTTCGGCCGCGACCGCAGTGGGGGACCATTCCCTGGGCGCCGGGAACGTACGGTCATTCAGTGCTCGGCCTTCCTCTCGAAGTCTGGCGGCCCCGCCAGGAGTGCCGGCTGCTCCTGTTCGCCGGCATTCACGGCGAGGAACCGGAGACGACCTATGCGCTCTCCCGCGCGTTGCGCCAGTTGTCCGCACTGCCTGAACACTGCGCCGTCGTCCTCGCCGCCAACCCGGACGGCATAACGCGGGGGACGCGCGGCAATGCCAACGGCGTCGACCTGAACCGGAACTTTCCGTCGAAGGACTGGCGCGCCGGCACCGTCACGCATCGATCAACGATCGAGGACACGAGCGACGTCCTGCTGAGCACCGGGAGTGCGCCTTTATCCGAACCGGAAACGCGGGCGTTGCTGGGCTTGATCGCGGAACTGGGGCCGCGCGCGGTGGTCGCCCTGCATGCCCCGCTCGCGTGCATCGACGACGCCAATGACAGCGCGTTCGGCCGGCGCCTGGCGCAACGGACCGGGATGCCGCTCGTCAGGGATGTAGGATACCCGACCCCGGGATCCTTCGGCTCGTGGGGCGCGGACAACGGCGTTGCGGTGGTGACGTACGAGTTTCCCCTCGCCGCCACCGAGGTGCTGATGCGCGAGCACGTGCCGGTGCTGGTCGAACTGCTGTTGAATCCCGACGTCTAGCCGCGATGGTCCTCAACTACATCTGGATCTCGTTCTTCCTCATCGCCCTGGTGGTGGGGCTGGCGCGCCTGATCTTTCTGGGCGACCAGGAAGTCTTCACCGCCATGGTGACCAGCACGTTCGACATGGCGCAGACGGGATTCGAGATTTCGTTAGGCCTGACCGGCGTGCTGACGCTCTGGCTCGGGTTGATGAAGATCGGGGAAGTGGGCGGGGCCATCGCATTGCTGTCGAAACTGGCGCGCCCCTTCTTCCGGCGGCTCTTTCCCGAGGTGCCGGCCGATCATCCGGCGCACGGATCGATCATGATGAACTTCGCCGCCAACATGCTTGGCCTCGACAATGCCGCCACTCCGCTCGGCCTCAAGGCGATGCAGGAGCTGCAGGAGATCAACCCGGTCAAGGATACGGCGACGAACGCGCAGATCATGTTCCTGGTGCTGAACACCTCGGGCCTGACCGTCATCCCGATCAGCATCATGGTGTACCGCGCGCAGGCGGGAGCGGTGAACCCGTCCGACGTCTTCCTGCCGATCCTCCTCGCCACGTTCATCAACAGCCTGGTCGGGCTGATCGTCGTCGCCGCGGTGCAGCGCATCAACCTGCTCGACAAGGTTGTCCTCGCCTACATCCTGGGCCTGACGGCGATGATCGCCGGGACCATCTGGTACTTCACCGGACTGCCGCAGGAACGGGTACAGGCGCTCTCGAACCTCATCGCCAACCTGACGCTGTTCGGCGTCATCTCGTCCTTCATCATTCTCGGACTCGTCAGGCGCATCAATGTCTACGAGGTCTTCATCGAGGGAGCCAAGGAAGGATTCACCGTCGCGATCCGCATCATTCCGTACCTCGTGGCGATCCTCGTCGCCATTGGCGTGTTGCGGGCGTCGGGTGCACTCGACGTCATCGTCTCGGGACTCGGGAGCATTTTTGCCGCGATCGGCCTGGACACGAGCTTTGTGCCGGCCTTGCCGACAGCGATCATGAAGCCGTTGAGCGGCAGCGGTGCCCGCGGCATGATGGTCGACGCCATGAATACCTATGGTGCCGACTCGTTCGTCGGCCGGCTGGCCGGCGTCATGCAGGGCACCAGCGACACGACGTTCTACATCCTGGCGCTGTACTTCGGTTCGGTCGGTATCCGCAAGACTCGCCACGCCGTCGCGTGCGGATTGCTCGCCGACCTTTCGGGTATCATCGCCGCCATCTTTATCGCCTACATCTTCTTTGGCTGAATCGAACACCACCCCGCCTGACGAGAACGCCCGGATCCTGACCGACGTCGAGCCCGGGTCAGTTCGCCGCGTCCACCTGGTTGGCGTCGCGGGAACCGGTATGGGCGCCTTCGCCGGGATGCTCCAGTCTGCGGGTTACGCGGTCACCGGC
>CAMPKM010000354.1 GCA_946887155.1 uncultured Gemmatimonadota bacterium | reverse complement strand
TGACGATGTCGTCGGTCAACGTGCTCCTTCTCTGCTTCTGGGGGACGACGAGCGACGCGTCCTGACCGAACTCGCGCGGAGCATCATTCCTGGCGACAAGACACTGCTGGTGGGAACAGGCGCCGAGTCCACCCGGCACTGCATCGAGCGGTGTCGCGCTGCCGCGAAGGCCGGCGCCGACGCGGTGCTCGTAGTGGCGCCGCATTACTACTCGAGCGCGATGACGGCAGAAGCGGTCACGGCGCATTACAAGCGCGTGGCGGACAAAAGCCCGGTTCCCGTCCTGCTCTACAACATCCCGAAGTACATGCACTATCGCCTCGAACCCGAGGTGGTCGCGGAGCTTTCGAAACACGGAAACATCAGCGGGATGAAGGATTCCGCGGGCGACATGACGTTCTTTGCGCGCTACTGCGAATCGAACAGCGACACGTTCGACGTCGTGACCGGCCACGCCGGCACGTTCGTCACCGCGCTCCGGTCGGGCGCGCGGGGGGGAATCCTTGCCGTGGCCCTGTTTGCGGCTGACCTGGCGATCGAAGTCTGGCGGGCGCATAACGAGGGAAGGACCGCCGATGCCGACGCTGCACAGAAGGCCCTGGTCCCGCTGGGCTCGGAGATCGTCGCGCGCATGGGCGTTCCCGGCGTGAAAGCCGCCATGGATCGACTCGGCATGAGTGGCGGGAAGGTTCGTCTGCCATTGCTGCCGCTTCCAGCGAACGACGCGGCGCAACTGGATGACTTGCTGAGGCCGACGGCGCTGGCGGCAAGAGACTAGGGCGGGAGGTCGTGAGGACGTGAATTAGTGAGGACGTGAGGACGTGAGGACGCGTGAATCATCTGGCTCCGATTTCACGACCTCACGACCTCACGGTCCCGACTGAATCCCCGCGCAAGCCACCTCCGTAGGGACCGGAGCCATGCTTACCACGCTGTTCGTTCTCGCCATGCTCGTCTCGATCTTCGTGGTGCCCCTCGGGCTCCCCGGGACGTTCATCATGGTCGTAGCGGCCATTGCCGCCGACTACTTTGCCTCGGCCGGAATCGGCTGGTTTGCGATCGGGCTATCCTTCGCGCTCGCCGTGATGGCGGAGGTGTTCGAGTGGACGCTGTCGGCGAAGTTCGCCATCAAGTACGGGGGCTCGAAACGTGCCGGTTGGGGAGCCCTGATCGGGGGGTTCATTGGGGCGTTTGCCGGCGTTCCCGTGCCGGTCGTTGGCTCGATGATCGGGGCGTTCGCCGGTGCATTCCTCGGCGCACTCGTGGCTGAATTCACACAGGCCAACTCGAACGCCTCTACCGCCACGCGGGTCGCGACCGGCGCTCTGATCGGGAAGGCAGCCGCAACCGCGATGAAGCTCGCCATCGCCTTCACGATCGCGATCGTCCTCACCTTCGCCCTGATCCGCGCCTAGAAACGGGGTCAGACGCCATTTTTTCAAAACGGGGTCAGACGCCGTTTTCAAAAAATGGCGTCTGACCCCGTTTCGCCTTCGGGCTCCGGCCCCTAGAATTCATCAACGCCCCACCGCTCCTGCCGGCCCGGGGCGGATTTTTTTTGCCCCAGACTCCGCGAAACAATGTTCGACTCGAAGACGCGCACCGTCGTTGTGGTCGGCGCCCAATGGGGCGACGAGGGGAAGGGCAAACTCGTTGACGTCATGGCTGAGCGCGCCGACTGGGTCGTCCGCTACCAGGGAGGCGCCAACGCCGGTCATACGGTCGACCTCGGGTCCAAGTCGTTCGTGCTCCACCAGGTGCCGAGTGGCATCCTCCATCCAGGCGTCCGCTGCGCGATCGGGAACGGGGTCGTGCTGGACCCGGAGACACTGTTCGCGGAGATGGACGAGATGGTCCGCGACGGCGTGGACGTCGAAGGACGGCTGTACGTGAGCGACCGCGCCCATCTGGTCATGCCGTACCACAAGCTGGTCGATGGCGAGAGCGAGGCAAGCAGGGCGATCGGCACCACAGGGCGGGGGATCGGTCCGGCGTACGAGGACAAAGTCGGTCGCCGGGGCGTACGCGTCACCGACCTTCGCCATCCGGAGCGCTTGCGGCAGCTCGTCGAGCGCGGCGTGGAGAATGCCAATGCGCAGCTCCAGAGCTTCCATTCAAACCGACGGGCTGAAGTCGACGAAACCATGGCGCGGTTGCAGGCCATCGCGCCGCGCCTGCTGTCGCTGTCGGACGATGTCGGCCTGGTGATCCACCGGGCCCGCCAGTCGGGGGCGGCCGTGCTGCTCGAGGGCGCACAGGGTTCGCTGCTCGACGTCGATCATGGCACGTACCCGTTCGTCACCTCGAGCAATACCACGGTCGGCGGTGCATTCGTCGGCGCCGGCCTCGCGCCTAACGGGAACCACTCGGCACTCGGCGTGGTCAAGGCGTACACGACGCGGGTCGGCAATGGGCCGCTGCCGACCGAGTTCGACGAGGAACTGGGCGCAAGGGTGCGCGCACTGGGCAATGAATTCGGGGCCACCACTGGGCGTCCGCGCCGCTGCGGCTGGTTCGATGCGGTGGTCGTTCGTTATGCGGTCCGCGTCAACGGGCTCACCGACCTCGCCGTCACCAAGCTGGACGTGCTCGACACGCTCGACCGGGTTGCGTTATGCACCGGCTATCGCGTGCACGGGGAACACGTGAACGAGTTTCCCTCGGACATCGCCGCGCTCGATAGTGTCGAGCCGGAATACGAGTGGTTCGAAGGCTGGAATACGTCGACCGCCACGGCTCGACGCCTCGAGGACCTGCCGGCGTCGGCACGCCGGTACCTCGACCGCGTGCAAGAATTGTCCGAGGCGCCGATCCGGTACGTGAGCGTGGGAACGCGTCGCGATCAGATCATCGGCAATTAGACGGTGATGGACGCGCCGGATTCCGGGATCCTCGACGCCGTTATCGCCGGTGCGGGGCCGTGCGGCCTGGCCGCCGGCATATCCCTGCGAAAGGCCGGGTTTTCGGTGCGGATCTACGACCGGGACTGCGTCGTCAGCAGCATCACCCAGTACCCGACGTACGCGACGTTCTTCTCGACCGCGGAGAAGCTTTCGTTAGGCGGCTTGCCATTCGTCGTCCCGGTGGCAAAGCCGTCGCGCCGCGATGCCCTCGCCTATTACCGCGCGGTCGTCACGCATTTCGGCCTCGACGTCAGGCAGTATGAGATGATCGAGTCGATCGAGGGCCGGAAGGATGACTTCCGTGTCACTACCAGAAAGGCTGGTCACGACACCCACCAGATCCGGGCGAAGGCCATCGTCGTGGCGACCGGATACTGGGGATCGCCGAACCGGCTGGGCGTGCCCGGAGAAGAACTGCCGCACGTCTCGCATGCCTATCGAGAGGGACACCATGCCTTCCAGCAGGATGTGGTCGTGGTCGGCGGCGGCAACTCGGCAGCCGAGGCGGCGCTGGATCTCTGGCGATCGGGTGCGAGGGTGACGCTGGTCCACTTCGGGCCGACCTTCGACAAGAAGATCAAGCCGTGGATCCAGCCAGACCTCGAGAACCGGATCGCCGAGGGGAGTATCGCGGCACGCTGGGGCTGCCGCGTCACGTCGATAGACGCCGAGGCGGTGTATCTCCGGGGTGGCCTGGGGGACGAACACCGGATCGAGGCCTCGCACGTGTACCTGATGACCGGTTACGCGCCCAACGTCGATCTCCTCCGTGCCACCGGTGTGGAGATCGACCCGTCCACCGGCATCCCCCGGCACGATCCAGCGACGCTCGAGACGAACGTGCCCGGGGTGTTCGTTGCCGGGGTCGTGACCGCTGGCTACGACGCCAACAAGGTCTTCATCGAGAACGGGCGGTACCACGGGGAGCGAATCGTGGCGCGGCTGGCCGGGCGACCTGCGCCGGAGACGCCGGGTGTGAGCCGGGACCTGGATGGATGACTGGCGGAAGGCAGAGCGCCGATCGCAG
>CAMPKM010000353.1 GCA_946887155.1 uncultured Gemmatimonadota bacterium | reverse complement strand
TACCGCAGCACCGCAAAAGGCGCCGCCCGAAAAGGCGGCGCTTTTTCATAAGGTCAGGGAGTGATTGTTCCGCTGGCTCTCGCGAAGAGGTACGTCGCGCCGTCCGCAGGCGGCGTTACGCCTGTCATGATTCCAGCCCAGCGCGACCGGACGCTGTTGAAGATGTAGCGGCCGTCGAACATGTCGAGCGTGGGCCCGCCGCCGCTTACCCACCACTGCGCCGGCGTGCCGGTCTGCAGCGCGAATTGGCTATCCCAGCCGATGGCCGCGGTCAGGTCCGGTATGGAAAGGTCATACGCGCTACCGGCGCCGAGGAACCCGCGGGATGCATGGATGGTGAAGCTGTTGACCGCGTTACTCGTTATGTCCTGTGAGACGTCGAATGTGAGACCGCTGTTGTATTCCGCCGGCAGCGTGCCTTGCACGCGGAGACGCCCGGCCGGTGCTCCGGCCACTGCTGTTACGCCGGGCGCGGGTAGCGAAGGTCCGAACGAGAGGGTGCGATTGGCGAGCGTGCGGCTGTAGGCAACGATCTGCCGGCTGGCACGCTGGGGATCGCCGGGCACGGAACCGGTCGCATCGATGGTGGCAACGACCTGGTGAAGGTCACCGGCGATCGTTTGCGCCTGGGGAACCGAGTAGACCGTGCGCGAAAACGCGATGCCGTCGACCTGGGGTTGAACGGTGAAGGAGCCAGTGGAACCTCCCGCGGTCGTAAACGACTGGCTCATCGAGAAGTTCACTCCGCCCGCGTTCTGGAATACCCAGGTCGAAAGGAAAGGCGGAAACGCTTCAGCAGTGCTGAAATCGAGAACTGGGAGTGTGCCGCCTGAGGCGGGATTCACGCCTCTCCTGATGAGTAGCCGGTCAACAGTCAACTGCGAGATGTCTCCAACTTCGGCATTCCTGGCCGCGACGACATCGAGCGGCCCTGGAGGGAGGTTCAGGAGCTGGAACGATCCGCTTCCGTTGGCGGACCCGAACCACCAGCCCATGCCCACGAACGACTGCCGGAATCCGGTGACCCCGCCAAACGAGCCGTTCACCGTTCGGGTGGTAACGTTCTGGTACAGCGCACACTGCGACGCCGCCCGCGCGGCCATTTCGGCCGCGGTGAATGCGTGAAGGGTGGTGCGGAAGCCGCCGGCATCCAGCGTCGTTTCGGCGACCTGTCCCGCGCCTGACGAGAGCGTGAACGAGTACGAGGTATCAGCACCCGACGGCATGATACGGGTCCAGGGCCCGTTTCCATCCTTCACCGCAAAGAACAGGCGTGGCGACGAGGCGGAACAGAACTTCCACCTGATCGCGCCCGTCGTCACTGGTGCGACGACGAGCTGGAAGGTGATGGTCTGGTCGCCCTGGGCCGACGAACCGCGAATGGTGGCGGTATAGGTCCCGTTAGGCGCGCCGATGTTCAGCGGGATGGCGCTGATGGTGTTCCCGGCCGTGGGGCTGGGCGTGAACCCGATCGTCAGGGTAGGCGGCAGTCCTGACACCGTGAACGCCACCGGTCCGGTGAAGCCCGGGTCGCGCGCGATGTTGATTTTCGGGAACGTGAACAGGATGCCCGGCGGGTGCATGAGATGTGACGTCGCGGTCATCGACAGGGTGAACGGCCCGGCCTGCGCAGGCGCACCAGTGACCGTGAGTTGGATCGTCAGGTTCTGCGGCGTGACGCCCGCCCCGTTGCCGATCACCGTGATCGACACCGTGCCCAGGGGCGCCGAGGCGCTGGCGGTGAATGTGATGGTGCTGCTGGTTTGCCCGGCCGGGACCGATACCGGGTTGGCCAGTGCCGTGACACCCGCCGGCATTCCGGTCGGCTGCAGGCTGACTGGTCCGTTGAACGTTCCCGTTCTCGTGACGGTGATGGTCACTGTGCTGGTCCCGCCGCGCGCTACGGAACTGGTAGTGCTGCTCGCGGAAATCGTGTAACCATTGGTTGGAGGCGGTGGAGGCGGAGGAGGCTCAGTGCCGTTGTCGCTGCCCCCGCCGCAGGCAACGGCGGCCGTGAAGATTGAAAGGAACGCCCCAAGCCTCAGCGGTTGAAGCAGCAGTTGCGCCATCGATGTTGGCATTGGGTTCCCTGGATGAATGAAGGAGAGCCAGCACACAGCATTGCGCGAACTTCAACCGGATACCGTCACGGCCTGTGCTCTTTGCCAGGAGTTGTTGCGCTGATACCGCAGTTGCAGCCTGTTTCCCTGTCGGGGCATCACAGCCGCTCGCTGTCTCCTTAACGGCACGAGCATGACTCCCGTCTTGAAGTCCGTGCGGACACGGGGCGCACGGCTCGGCGTCGCACGGTGAAGAGTTCATTCCCTCATGGCGGTGCGCGACCGCCATGAGGGAGCCCACCATCAACGGGGTTGACGAAGATGCGGAAGATCCTCGCAGTCGCGGCGTTAGGCCTCGCTGGCCTCACGGCCTGCTCGAAGGAATCGGTCGCGCCCGCGGACCTGGCGTCCATGGACGCGTTCGAATCGGACCTGGTGCCTGACTACGCACTCAGCAGCACGGCTGTGATCGATGGCGCCGGCATCGGCGCGGCACGGCTGCCCGAAGAATTGCAGTTAACGGCAGAGCAGAAGGCTGAAATTGCCGTGCTCCATGAAGCCTTCCTTGCTGATCACGAAGATGAAATCGCGCAGCTCCGTTCCATCGAGCAGCAGATCAGGCAACATCGCCGTACCGGCGGTACGCGTGAGCAGGTCATGGAGCTGCTCTCGCAGGCCCGGCCAATCCTTGCGGCGCTGGCGGCGGACTTTGCGGAGCTTCAGCGCGCGATCTGGAACGTGTACACCGATGAACAGCGTGCCTGGATCGAGTCACACAAGCCGCAGGTGTGCGATCGGCGCGGACCGCCCCGGCTGACCGACCAGCAGATTGCCGAGATCCGGACGCTGAAGGAAGCCTTCATGGAGGCTGTCGCGGATGAACTGGCGGCCATCAAGGCGGCGCACCAACAGGCGCGTGAGGCAAGGCAGGCCGGTGCAAGCGCGGCAGAGATCCGTGCCATTCTCGAGAGCGTGAAGGACGAGCTGGCAGCCGTGCGCCAGGCGGAAGTCCGCCTGATGAACGCGATCCACGACGTCCTGACCCCTGACCAGCGTCGCCGGTGGTGTGGCAGGGTTTAAGAGTTGAAGTTCTGGAGTTGAAGAGTTCAGCGTCCAGGAAGTGCGCTAGGCACTTCCGTTCCCGAACTCTTCAACTCTTCAAGATCAACAACGCTTCAACTCACTACAGGCCAACCTGCTGTACCCGCTTTACGCCGGCGACGGCGCTGAGTTCACGCAACGTATCGGGGCTTGCGATTCGGTCGATGCGAATCAGCGAGAGGACATCTTTCGCGCCGCGGGCTTGCTGGTATTCGTCGACGAAATGGCCCGCCTTCGCCAGCAAACTGCCGACGAGGCCGAGGGTCTGGGGTGCATCCGCGCTCCGCAGCACCAGCAAAGTGCCCCTCGGCGTAACGCTCACCGGATAATCATCGACGCGAACGATCCGGTCGTGCGTGTCGCCTAACAAGGCGCCCACGACGCGGGCGGTACCGGCATCGCTCGTCACCCGGACCTCCACGACCTCGCCATAGGGATCGTGGCTCGCCTGCTGCATCTGGTTCACCCGGATCCCGCGAGACTGCGCCAGCTGGGTCGCATTGACGACGTTGACCGATCCGCCGCCGACCTGCGTCAGGGCGCCGGCCACGGTCTCGGCGGTAATGACCCGGAGGCCGGTGTGGTGCGCACCAGAGTATCGCACCTCGATGCTGGCCAGCGGCCCGCCGGCAATGGCAGCGCCGAGGGTCCCCAGCCGGTGCGCCAGCTCGATCGTCGGCTTCACACGCTGAAGATCGAGGCCGCCCAGGCTGGGCGCGTTCACGGCTCGCGACAGGTCGCCGTCGACCAGCGCCGCGCGGACTGCACCGG
>CAMPKM010000352.1 GCA_946887155.1 uncultured Gemmatimonadota bacterium | reverse complement strand
GCTGCTGGCCGCGGGCGCGGAGGACGCCGGCCTGGGCGATGCGCACCGCTTCGCTCTGTGACTCGGCGAGCCGCATCGCTTCCTCGATGGAAAGCTGGCGGCCTTGTGCCATGGCGCCGGCCGGAAGGGCGAGGGTGACCAGCGCAAACAGGAAGTGTCGTGGCATGAGCATCTGTCTCGTTAGGTGCCGCGGCGCGGACGTACGGCGCGCCGTGGAGTGGCCGCCCGTGAGCGGCCAGCGTTATGGTGATCGGCAGGTCCTGCATCCGGCACATCGCCGGCATCCATGTGCGCGCCAAGCATCCGGAGGAACATCCTGGCGTACGCGACACCGGCGCGGCGCACCGGCTGGTACAGGTCGGGCATGATATCGCGACCCATGGCATCCGCGAACAACGCGCCCTGCAGCATGATGCACGCCGTGCTGATGTCATCGCGAGTCAGCTGCAGACCGCGCAGCCTGACGAGGCTGGTGGTATATTCGCGCAATTGCCGGTGGACCACGTGCGGGCCGACGCGCATGCAGCCGGCCATCTGCGGCAGCTCATCGACCTCGGCCATGCATTTCCGGATCATGCTCCGGCTGTTGCGAAGGATCGTCAGGTGCGCCTCGCACCACTCGGCCAGTTCACGCAGCGGGTTCTCCGGCCCGACCGGCAGCGCCTCTTCGGAACGCTGACGCGCGTAGAGCGCCGCCACTTCATTGATCAGGGCGGACTTCGACTTGAACTGCCTGAAGAGCGTGACTTCGTTGACTCCAGCCGCTTCGGCGATGCGCCGCGTCGTCGCCCCCCGGAAACCGGACTCCGCGAACACCCGCATCGCGGCTTCGAGGAGTTTCTGGCGGCTGACTTGAGGGGACATTGGACGGCGAGCTGGGAGCTTGAGCTTGGAGCTGGTGCCCGAGCGGGAGACATCTCCGGTCTCCTTCACCTGCGACGGCTCCAGCGGGAGGACTGAAAGTATGCGCTTGCATACAACGTGGAAGCCCCCCATGGGTTTCAACTCCAGATTCCGCGTGTGTGGCGGACGTCCCATGGTGTGCGCAAAACGTCCGCCTGCGTGACGGTGTCATCTCCTTATCCATCAACGACTTACGTAAATTTACGTCTTGGCACCGGTCCTGCTTGGTGGAGATGCGAAGCGTCCACAACGGATCACACACAAAATGACCAAGCGCACAGGCTTCACCTTCGTCGAACTGATGGTTGTGGTTCTGTTCATCGGCGCGCTCAGCTCCATGGCGGTGCCGCGATTCCGGGAGTACAAGACACGCGCGTTCATGTCGGCGATGGAGAGCGACCTCGGGAACCTGCGCATCGCCCAGGAATCACACTGGGCGGAGCACCAGCGCTACGCCACGGACACGGCGGCGCTCGAAATGCGCCTGACGTCGCAAGTCAACCTGACGATCACCAGCAAGGACCTGCTCGGCGGCTACACCGCCGTGGTCACGCACGCCAACGTCCCCGGTCACCAATGTCAGACCGCGATGGGTGCGGAAGCGGCCCCGCGTGAACCGGGTACGATCTCCTGCGGCGCCATCCCCAGCGGGTCGACCGCAATTCCTTCGGCGCCGTAAGGTCACTTCACCGCTGTCTCCGACGTAGTTTCTTGGCCCGGTCCCTGTCGGACCGGGCCATTCCTTTTCCGGAGACCGTGTGAAGGGACCTGCACGATCCAGCGACGTCGTTAGGCCCGGCAAGCGGGACGCCGATTGATCCCCTCGGCGGCGGTCATTCGCACCGCGACGCGGTTGTTGCGCGTCATACCGGTTCCGGTGGCGAGGGCCATGGCGGCGGCGGCGGGAACGGTGGCTTGGGCCGTCCAGTCCGATCGTCGGCGGACATTGCTGGAAAATCTGTCGTATACGGCTCCCGAACACCCCGATGCCCACGGCCTGATGGCGCGGCGAACCTTCCGCAACCTCAGCGTCACGGCCGTCGATCTCTTCCGCCTCCCGATCATGGCGCACGAAGAGCTGCAATCCATGTTCGAAATCCGCGGCCTGGAACACCTTGCCGAAGCACAATCCCGGGGGCGTGGGACCGTGATCGCGACGGCTCATCTCGGACCGTACGAGCTGGCATCCGCATGCCTGGCATCGCTCAAGCGCTACACGGTCTACGGCATGATGGAGGATCTCGACCCCGAGGTGCTCGACGCGCTGGCGTCATACCGGTCCGCTACGGGAATGCAGCTCATCAACATCAAGGATGGTCTCCGGGCTGCCTATCGAGTCCTCAACGAGGGACACGTCCTCTGCCTCGTGGCCGACCGGATGATAGGAGATACGAAAGGAGCGATCGAGGTACCGTTCACGGGCGGCCGGCGGCTCGTTCCCACGGGGCCGGCGGTGTTTGCCCAAGGGACCGGCGCGGCGCTGATTACGGCGTTTACGTCCCCGAATCCGGGCGGCCGTGCCCGGTACATCATGGAATTCGACCCGCCACTGTACGCTGAAGGGCGGGGGGCCGAGGAGCGGGAACGCCTCATGAAGCAGGTCGTGGAACGAATGAGCGCCGCGATCCGTCGTAACCCGGACCAGTGGTTCGTCTTTCAGCCCAATTGGATCAAAGCGTGACTGTGCCCGAGAGCACCGCCAATCCGCCGAAATCGTCCGGCACGACCATCGCCGCGGTCCTGTCGCGGCCGCAGTTCACGCTGCTCGTACTCGGCCAGACGGTTTCACAACTCGGGGACCGGCTCCACAACATGGCGCTGTTCGCGCTGGTGGCCGCCGCCGCCGAGGCATCGACCACCGCGGTGGAAGTGGGCAAGATCGGGGTAGCCACTTTGATCCCGACCGCGTTTGCCCCGATCGTCGGCGCAATGGTCGATCGCTGGAACAAGCGATTGACCATGGTGCTGTGCGACCTGGTTCGCGCCATCATGGTCGCGTTCATTCCAACCCTGTACCTGACACTCGGCTACCTGTGGCCGGTGTACGTCGTGGCTTTTTTCGTCGGACTCGCCGGCGTCTTCTTCAATGCCGCGAAAATGGCACTGATTCCTGACCTGGTGGACCACGAGGAGTTGCTGCCGGCGAACGCGGCGCTGACGACGATTGGTCGGGTCGCTACCGTGACGGGCCTGGTGGGCGGCGGCCTCCTGGTCGGGTGGACGATCTGGAACCGGATCGGCTGGGAGGGATGGGAGGCGGGCTTCTACATCGATGCCCTGTCCTACGCGATTTCGGTGTTGACGCTGACGGGAATCCTCTTGCTCAGCCGCGCCGCGGCGCGGAAGAACGGCGGGCATCATCACCTCGCCGAATCGGCGGAAATCGTCAGGCGCGAGGTGGCGCACTTCCGTCACGACTTCGTGGAGACGTTCAAGCTGATCCGGACGCACCACGGCCTGCGCTTCGTCTTCCTGATGGTGGTCGTGTTAGGCGCCCTGGCCGGTTCGATCTACAACCTGTTGAGTTCCGCAACGCTGGCGGTGCTGGACGCGGGGACCAAGGGCATCGGGTTTCTCGGCGGCATCCTGGCGGGCGGGATGATTCTCGGGTCGCTGCTGGTCGGGACGGTAGGTGCCCGTTGGGACAAGCGCTGGATGATGGTGGTGGGCTGTCTGCTGATGGGCGTCCTCATGGTCCTGGGGAGTGTCTGGTTCAGCTACGCCATCTTCATGCCGATCGCGTTCATCGGTGGCGCCGTGCTGGCGCCGGTCATGGTGTCGATGGACACGCTGCTGCACGAATGGACGCCGCGACAATCACGCGGACTGGTGTTCTCGACGCGCGACACGGTGCTGGGAGGGTCCTTCGTCGTGGTCAATGTCGTGGCCGGTTTCCTGGTGGCGGCGCTGCAGGCCGTGGCCCGGACGCCGTACGCCGTCGGTCTCTTCGTCTTCGGCGTGGTGGTGGTCGTCGGGACGTTAGGCGCGGCGTCGACCCAACTGGGCTTCGGCCGGAAGCCCCCGGCAACCTGACGTGA
>CAMPKM010000351.1 GCA_946887155.1 uncultured Gemmatimonadota bacterium | reverse complement strand
GTGCAGGCACCCCGTGCCTGTTCGTGCACGGCTTTCCTCATAACCGTTCGCTCTGGACGCCGCAGCTCCAGGGGCTGACCGTCAACGTGCGCTGTCTGGCGCCCGATCTCAGGGGATTTGGCGAGACGACGGTATTGCCGCCGTTTTCGATGGCACGCTACGCCGATGACCTGGCCGCGCTGCTCGACGTCCTGCACGTGGACAAGGCGGTGGTAGCCGGCCTCTCGATGGGCGGCTATGTCGTCTTCGAGTTCTGGCGCCGGCATCCGGATCGCGTTCGGGCGCTGGTACTGTGCAACACCAGGGCGGGCGCCGACAGCCTCGAGGCGAAGGAAAAACGGCGCGCCCAGATGACGGTTGCGCGCGAACACGGGAGCAGCGCGATCGCCGATTCGATGATGACCGGGATGCTGGGCAAGACGACCCGTGAGAAACGCCCCGAAATCACCAACGAAGTCCACCGGATGATTTCATCGGCGCCAGTAGAGGGCCTGGTCGGCGCGCTGCAGGCGATGATCGACCGCCCCGAGTCCACGCCGACCCACGCGACCATCAACGTCCCGACGTTGGTCGTCACCGGTGACGAAGACACGATCATTCCGGTCGAGGAGGCGCGCGCGCTGCACGCCGGAATCCGCGGGAGCAAGCTCGAGATCATCTCGGGCGCCGGTCACCTGAGCAACCTGGAACGCCCGTCAGCGTTCAATCACGTCTTCTCGGAGTTCCTCGCGCAGCTCAGCGGGAACTGAAGACTCGCGGTTGCGAGCGGATTGTCGCGGCAGGTCAACCGATGGAGAACCGAGTTGCCGCGGATGCCGCGAATTGAGCGAATCTCAAACCACTTGCTCCCCTGGATCCCTCTTCCCATTCCCCATTCCATACGTCGTCTGTCCTCAACTACTTCTCAAGAAAAGGCCCAAAGACTCGATCCGCGAATATTCGCCTCATCCGCGGAGACTCGCTTCTCCATCTGTTGACCAACCGCGTAAATCCCCTCCGTTAATCCGTCTGAAGGTACCGGACCACCTCATCGAACCCAGTGGCCACCAGTTCGGCATCACTCGATCCTCCGCTTCGAACCGCGTCGAGCCGGATCGCCCGCATCCCGACGCCTAACGAACCGGCGACGTCGGTGCGCTCGATGTCGCCGACGTGCACGGATTCTTCCGGCTTGGCATTCAGCTTCTCGAGCGCGGCGAGGAACGGCTCGGGCCGCGGCTTGCAGTGGCCGATCTCGCCCGAGTAGGCCGTCGCCGAGAAATACTGCAGGAGCCCGTCCTGCTCGAGCACGCGATTCTGCGCGCGACCGCTGGGGAATCCGGTGTCCGACACGATCCCCAGCCTGAAGCGTGAGGCGAGTTCGCGGATGCCTTCCGCGGCCCCGGGCAACAGCGGCGGCGGAAACGCCGTCAGGGTGTCGTCGATCTCCTCGACCGCGCGCGTGACGTGTTCGCAGTCTTCCGGGCGCTCGATCGCAAGCTGGCCGAGCAGCCAGCGGATCCGGTCGGCGGTGGTGTAGCCCCGATGTTCGCGCCACCAGCGCTCGGCTTCCTCATACGACGCGTGGTACAGCGCCTTGAACTCATCGGCTGGCAGATCCCGGCCCAATGCGCGGAGCATCGACTGCATCACCTCGTGCCGGCGCTGGACGCGCGCGGGCGTTGACGAGGCCAGGTAGATCGTATCCCAGAAGTCGAGCGTGACCGCGGTCAGCAACTGCGGAGCGCTACTTGCTGGGACGGCCGGGCGGGTTTTCGCTGTCGAAGACGTCCTTGTTCAACGTGATGTACTGCTTGAGGTTGCCGGGCACGTCTTCTTCGGGGAAGATCGCCGTCACCGGACACTCCGGTTCGCACGCACCGCAGTCGATGCACTCATCGGGGTGGATGTACAGCATTTCCGCACCTTCATAGATGCAATCGACGGGACAGACGTCGACGCAGGACTTGTCCTTGACTCCGATGCAGGCTTCGGTAATGACGTACGGCATGCGATGCGGGTAAGAGTTCGTGGTCTCCCGTCAATAATAGACATTGGGTGGGGAGGGGTGAAGATCTGTCGAACTGGTAGTGGTTATTGGTTATTGGTACGGGTACTGATATCGGTGCTGTCTACTGGGTATTCGGTACTGGGTATTGGGTACTGGGTACCAACAACCGGGTACGTCCATGAGGCTTCTCGTCAACGGCGTGCACCACCAGGTAACGCCGGATCCCATCGAAACGCTCGCGGATACCCTTCGCACGCGACTCCACCTCACCGGGACCAAGGTGGCTTGTGCGCGTGGTGAATGCGGCGCGTGCACGGTCCTCCTCAACGGGCGCGCCGTCTATTCCTGCCTGACGATTACCAACGCCTGCGACGAAGCCGTCGTCACCACCATCGAAGGACTCAGCGCCGGCGGCGGACCACACCCGTTGCAGCGGGCGTTCGTGGAACACGACGCCGTGCAATGCGGCTTCTGCACACCGGGCCAGATCATGGCGGCGCTGGCGCTGCTGTCGACGACGCTGGCGCCTGACGAGTCGGACATCCGCCGGGGCATGAGCGGCAACCTCTGTCGCTGCGGGACGTACCCGCGCATCGTGGAAGCCATCCGCTCTGCCGTAAGGGAAATGGAGGCATCCGGTGCCCGCTGAACCGTCGCGCCGGTTCGTCAGCACGACGATCGAGGTCGAAGGTCGCGAAGAAACCCGCGTCGTCGAGATGCCGGACCGCACGCTCGAACCGTGGGGCGCTGACCAGGTGCTTTCGATCGTCGGCTGTCCGGTGCCACGGGTCGACGGTGTCGAGAAGACCCGCGGCAGCGCGACCTACACGTCCGATCGTTATGCAGCGGGGATGCTCCATGCCGCCATCGTCCGGTCGGCGATCCCGCGCGGTCGTGCGCGCATCGACCCGGGGCCAGCGCTGGCCATGCCGGGCGTCATCGACGCCATCACCTTCGACGACCTGCCCGGGTCGGGCAAGCCGATTCGTACCGGCGGCGTGCGGCTGTTCGATCCAGACGTCACCTATGCCGGGCAGCCGATCGCCTGTGTCTGCGCCGAATCTCCGGAAGCGGCCCGCGCGGCGGCGGAAGCGGTTCGCGTCGAGTACGATGCGTCGCCGTTTGCGGCGAGTGCGGCGGCCGCGGTCGCCGAGGGCGCCCCCGCCGTGCGGCTCAAGGGCGGTAACGTGTCGCGTTCCTCACCGGACATCTGCTCTCGCGGAGACGTGGAACGCGGTCTGGCGGAGGCGGACGTCGTCATCACCGGTCGGTACACCACACCCTGTGTGCTCCACTCGGCCATGGAACCGCATGGTGTGGTGGCGGAATGGCAGGGGGACCAGCTCATCGTCCACGAGGGAACACAGGGCGTGTTCGCGGTGCGCGACGAGGTGGCGAATGCGTTAGGCATCCCGCTGTCGCGCGTCCGGGTGATGATGGAACACATGGGCGGCGGGTTCGGGGCCAAGAACCATGCCGGTGCGCATACCATCGCCGCCGCCCTGCTCTCGCGCCGCACCCGCCGGCCGGTCCGTTGCGTGCTCGACCGGGTCGAGGAGCAGTCCGACACTGGACATCGCCCGGCGGCGACCATGGAAGTAACGTTAGGCGCTCGCCGCGACGGCACGCTCACCGCGATCGTGGCCGAGTCGCTCGTGGACCAGGGGATCTCCGGCTGGGAGTCGGCCACGCTCAAGATCTTCCACGAGCTCTACCTCTGCCCGAACGTGAAGACGACGGAGACGTTTGCCTACTCGAACACGCAGGCAATGACCGCGTTTCGGGGACCGGGCCACACGGAGGGCGCGTTCGCCCTGGAGCGGTCGATGGACGAGCTGGCGGTGGCGCTCGGTATGGATCCGCTCGACCTGCGGCTGAAGAACCACGCCGATCGTGACCAGGAAAAGTCGCGGCCGTACTCCGGCGGCAACATGGCAGCCTGACTCGAGGAAGCCGCCCGGC
>CAMPKM010000350.1 GCA_946887155.1 uncultured Gemmatimonadota bacterium | reverse complement strand
TCAACCGCAGGCCGTGCTGCGAAAGCATCCACTCATAACGATTGACCGAAAACGGCGCGATGTGCTGGCTCACGGGATCGCGCGTGAATGGCTCGAGCGGTCCGAACGAGTAGAAGAACCCGGTGAACAGGAACCGGACCCGTGACTTGAGCGACAGGATGTTAGGCGTCGTGAACATCACCCGGCCGCCCGGCCGCAGCACGCGAGCTACTTCGGCAAAGAAGCGGTCGTGGCCGTCGATGTGTTCGAGTACTTCGATCGCTATTGCGACGTCGAAGGATGCATCATCGAACGGCAGGCGGCCGTCGCTGGTCACGGCCCGGAATTGCACGCCGGGAACGTCGAACTGCTCGGGAACGACATCACACGCACTGACGTTCGCGCCCGCGTCCTGAAGCCGCTTGGACAGCGCGCCCTGGCCGGCGCCGATGTCGAGCACGGCCGGTGACGAGTTGAGGTCGATCGATTGTCCCAGGATCTGCAGGACGCGATCGTGGGTTCCCGGTATGGCGAGTTCGCGAGGCACGCGGGAAGTTATATGGGGCATGGGGCATCGGGCATGGGGGACAGGGATTCCCACGAAGACATCATGAGTCTTTATTCGCGGCGGGGATTGATACGTGCGGCATTCGGGGCGGGCCTAACGTCTCGGTTCGCACCGTGGGAGCGCTTGCTGCAGGCGACGCGGCCGGTGCCATCGCCATCCCAGCTCACCTGGCAGCGCGATGAGCTGGCGATGTTCATCCACTTCGGGGTGAATACGTTCTCGAACCGGGAGTGGGGCGACGGGCAGGAAGACCCGCGCCTCTTCAACCCGGCGCGGCTCGACGCCGGGCAGTGGGCGAGGGTCGCTCGTGAGGCAGGGTTCAAGGCGATGGTCCTCACCGCGAAGCATCACGATGGCTTCTGCCTCTGGCCCACGCACACCACCCGCCACTCGGTCGCGAGCAGCCCATTCCGCAACGGCAGCGGTGACGTGGTCCGCGAGTTTGTCGACGCCTGCCGCCGGGAGAACCTGCGCGTCGGTCTCTACTGCTCGCCGTGGGACCGCAATTCGCCGGTCTACGGGGACTCGGCGCGGTACAATGACCTCTTCTGCGACCAGTTGACCGAGTTGCTCACGCAGTACGGCCCCGTGCACGAGGTCTGGTTCGACGGCGCCAACGGCGAAGGCCCGAACGGTCGCAAGCAGGAGTACGACTGGCCACGATTCTGGGCCCACGTCCGCCGCCTTGCGCCCGATGCGGTCATGTTTTCGGACGCTGGCCCCGACGTGCGATGGATCGGCAACGAGCGAGGCGTGGCGGGCGACACGAACTGGTCGACAGTGGATCCGTCCGTGGTGCCCGTGCCCGGCATGAGCGGCGACGCGGTCATGAAGATGCTGCAGGACGGCGACCCGGATGGCACTGTCTGGAGACCCGGCGAAACCGACGTATCGATCCGCCCGGGCTGGTTCTATCACCCGGCTGAAGACGCGCGAGTGAAAACCGAAGAGGAACTGGTCGAACTCTACTTCACGTCCGTGGGAAGGAACTCGAAGCTGCTGCTCAACGTGCCGCCCACTACTGACGGCCTCCTGCACGACGTCGACGTCCAACGGCTGACGGGCATGCGCCGGCGCCTGAACGGCATTTTTTCACTCGACCAGCTGCAGGGCGCCGAGGCGCGCTTCCAGTTCGATGGCGGCCGCGGCGTCTACGAGGGGTCTTTGTCCGGAGCGCAAACTGTTTCTGTCGTGGAACTGAGTGAGGACATTGCGAAAGGCCAGCGTGTCGCCCGCCACCTCCTGGAAGCATTCACCGGTGGCGCATGGAGCCCGATTGCCCGGGGCACCACCATCGGCTACAAGCGGTTGCACCGCATCCCCGCCGCGCCGTATCAGCGCTTCCGCATAACGATTGAGGAATCGTACGGGACGCCTTCACTGCGAGTGAGGTTGTGGCGTTGACACCGGACTGGGAGCTGGCCAGCTGCCAGCTCCCAATGCCCGGCTGATCTAGGCCCGGCTGCGCGCCCTGGTTCGCTTTCCTGCCTTGTGCGTCGTCGCCCGCTTCCGCTTTCGCGGCTTCTTTGGCGGAAGCAACAAGGTGCGCCGGCAATTGTCGGCGCCACAGTGGCACGGGTACTTCCGCAGTGCCTCGGCCTCGGTTTCACCCTCGTTAGGGATCTCGTAGTCGTACGTCAGTTCTTCACCCGGCTGGATCTGCCGGAGCGTTTCGAGCCAGACTCGCTTGCGCACGATGACCGAGGTGCAGTTCGGTCCACACGAATGATTGAAGAACCTGGCGTCGTTCCCGTCGACGTTGGCGTCGATCACCGTCTTGTCGTCGACGGAGAAGAGCACCGTGTGATAGTTGCCCTTCTCTTCTTCTTCCTCGTACCGGGCATCGGCCACTTCATGGCTGACGCGTTCGCCCGTGTATTCGATCAGGCGTTTCCCCTTCGGGATGCGCTGGAGCGCAAAGGCTCCCTTTCCTGCAATGGGTGACGAACGGATTTCGAACAGCGGTAACTCGGCGTTGGGCATAAGAAGGGTGACTGGTTGCTGGTTACTGGAACAAGGAAGAAGTAACCAGTAGCCACGCATCCGTCATCCCGTCTTCTTCAGCCTCATCTCCATCATCAGCATCGGCGCCATGCCTTCCCTGATGAAATGGCCGACCTCGTGCCAGTCGGTGTCGCTGAAGACCGTGGTGTAACGCACGCGTCCGCCGTTTACCGCGAAGCCCCAGACGAGCGTATCTCCCTTGAGTTCGAGTTCCGGTTCTACCGCGATGCCCTCCATCCGGTGGGCTCGCATTCTCAGTTTGTTCGTGGCCGCGTCGAACCAGATCGTCGCGACAGCATCGTGAACAACGCGATTGTCCTCCTTGAGCCGGCCGGTGCCTCGCACGATCAGCACGGTGCCGCCGGCGCCGAGCTCGACGACTTCGTTCTGCCGGGCGGCGTGCATCTGGCCGGGGCCGATCATGGCGCTGCCGTCGCCCTCCCAGCGTCCAACCAGCTTCGCCAGCGGCGCCATCGCGGCGCGCTCGCGCGAGCCGTCAGGCATTCCGGGCTGCTGCGCGTTCAACGACATCGGGGTCAGGATCAGGGCAAGGAGCGTTCGACGCATTCATCGGTCCTCGTCAGGGTGAACATTCATCCTGCGCGAACAGCCTGGTTCGGCGCTTGTACCTGCGCGACATGCAGCCTTGTCCCGTGAACCTGCCCTCCCTCTGGGAGGAGCGTCTATGGCTTCACGTCGTGGTGCGCGGTTGTCTTGAGTTGCACGACCGCCAAACTGGGCGCAATGCCTGCCAGGGCGACGAATTCCCTCGTCAGGTGCGCGTGATCGACGAACCCGATGTCAGCCGCGATCTCCGACCACCTGGGATGTCCCGGTGCCAACCGGAGGGCCAGCGCCTCGCGCACCCGGCGCACTCGCGCGAACTCGCGCAGGGTGAGCCCGGTGGCATCGGGGAATACCCGCTGGAGATGACGGAGGCCTAACGCGGCATCGCGGGCGACGCGATCCAAGGCGCACTCGCCTCGCTGCGCGACGATGCTGCGAACAGCCGCGCGCACCCGCGGGTCGGGATCGGGCGCCGATGCCAGCACCCTGGCGGCCCACTCGTCGAGCGCATCGAAGCCAATAGCAATGTCGTCGCTGCGGGGGATGACGCCGTCGAGTTCCCGGAAATCGTCCCGGATTCCCGGCAGCGGGAGCCCGAAATAACCGCGCAGGGTCCGCGCAGCAACGCCGAGCGCCGGTCCGATCGCATCAGGCCAGAATCGTATTCCCCAGATCCTGACGCCCGCGCTGAAAGGTGGAGTGAGCTGAGTCGTTCTCGGACCGATCAGCGCGATGACCGCAGGTCCCTTCGGTGGTCGCACGCACGCCACCGAAGCGCAGCCGTCAGGAAAAACCGCGTACGGCTTTCCCGACGGCGGACCAGCATCAGCCTGGAACGACCAGTAACTG
>CAMPKM010000349.1 GCA_946887155.1 uncultured Gemmatimonadota bacterium | reverse complement strand
ACGCATCGCCGCCGTCGGACATGCAGCAGACGGACACGTACTACATCGTCGCGCATTTCCATTACGTGCTGTACGGCGGCGCTATCATGGGAATCTTCGCCGGCCTCTATCACTACTTCCCCAAGTGGTACGGCCGGAAGATGAACGAGCGGCTGGGCAACTGGCATTTCTGGCTGAACTTCATCGCGTTCAACCTGACGTTCTTCCCGATGCATTACGCCGGCATGCTCGGCATGCCGCGCCGGATCTACACGTACGACGCCGGACAGGGCTGGGAGCTGTTCAACATGATGTCGAGCATCGGCGCGTTCCTGATGGCGCCGGCGTTCCTCATCTTCGCGTACAACTTCTTCCGCTCGAAGAAGCACGGTGAAATCGCGGACGCCAATCCGTGGGATGCCGCCACGCTCGAGTGGTCGATTCCGTCGCCGCCGCCGGAGTACAACTTCGCGCAGATCCCGATGGTGACGTCACGCTATCCGCTGTGGGACATGAACCACCCGGAGCGCATGGAAGGCATTCCGCATTCCACCGAAGGGTGGGATGAAGCAAAGCGCCGTACCGGCGAACACGTCACGACCGGCGGGCAGCACGAAGCCGACGTGGCGCCGATGCACATCCAGACCGAGCGGAGAAGCGCGAAAGAACTTGGCATCCCGATGCCCAATCCCACGATCAAGCCGATGTGGGTGGCGATGGGCATCCTGATCTCGTTCGGTTCACTGCCGTTCCTCTACGCCAAGCAGTACACGGTTTCGTACCTGATGATGGCCGTCGGTGTGGTGATGTTCGTCGGGTTCCTCTACGCCTGGCTGACGACGCCGATGGAAGACGCGCACTGAGCGGGAATCGGGAATGGGGAATCGGGAATCGATTCTCCACCCGCCCCGCATAACGATTCCCGATTCCCGATTCCCAATTCCCGACTAATGGCCCACGCCAACGCCGAGTCTCACGCCGGATCGCATCATTACACGAGCACCGGACTCGATAACCGGAAACTCGCGATCTGGATCTTCATCGGATCCGAGTGCATGCTGTTCGCCTCGCTCATCTCCACGTACCTGATCTACAAGGGGAAGAGCGTGGTCGGGCCGTTCCCCCACGAAGCGTGGACGAACCCGCAGACCGGCCAGGCCTTTCCGGCCATCCTCGACATCCCGGTCACGTCGATTTCGACGTTCGTGCTGCTCATGTCGTCGCTGGCAATGGTCATGGCCCTTGCCGCGATCGAGAGCCGCGGCAAGCCATCGGGCGCGAAGAGCAAGCTCGGGAACTACCTGCTGACGTCGTCCCGCTTCTGGCTGTTCATGACCTGCCTGATGGGCGCGACGTTTCTCGGCTTCCAGGCGTACGAGTTCACGTCGTTCGTGCACGAAGGACTGTCCATCCGGACCAACCTGTTCGGCTCGTCGTTCTTCACGCTCACCGGGTTCCACGGCGCCCACGTCACCGCCGGCGTCATCTGGTTAGGCACGCTGCTGGCGATCGACATGAAGCGCGGCCTGCAGCCCAAGGACGCTGTCTGGGTCGACATCGCCGCGCTGTACTGGCACTTCGTCGACGTCGTCTGGATCGCGATCTTCACACTCGTCTACCTGATTCAGTAGCGGAGAGCACATGGCGCACGAACACGCCGGGCACGACAACCCTGATCACGCTCACGAGCACCCCACCTGGAAGCAGTACAAGTGGGTCGCGCTCATCCTCACGCTCATTACGGTGTTCGAGGTGTGGGCGTACTACATCCCGTCGCTGGTGGCTTCAGCGGTCTTTGTCCCGCTCCTGCTCATCATGTCGGCGGTGAAGTTCATCATCGTGGTGATGTTCTACATGCACCTCAAGTACGACCACAAGCTGTTCCGGGCGGTCTTCACGGGTCCGCTCATCATCGCGATGGCGACACTGATCGGGCTCCTGTTCCTCCTGGCCAGGGCACGAACCACCTGACGTGAACGGACGGCGACGCGACCCGAGGGCGGCGGTACCATCGTACCGCCGCCCTTTTTCCGGCCTTCCATCTCGACCCTTACTGGCGACCGCTGAGCGACTCGTTGAATTGCGCCGTGAGTTCCGGGTGCATCGACCAGAGATAGCGTCCCATCAGCGCGGCGGCGACGAAGTTCGCGGCACCGATCTGGTACCAGGCGATGCCCTCCAGCCGCGTGGCCAGCTGCAACATCGCCACGTACCCGTAGAACGCCACCTCGAATGCGATGAACAGGATGAAGACGCCGGACAACATCGCCGGCTGCTTATCCGTTCCGTGGATGATGGCGACGATCACGATGCCGGCAATGAAGAAGACCGCGTAGTGGAAGACCGTGTAGAGCGCTACGATCGCGAACGCGGACATCGTGGCCTCGGGCGCCACGATGCTCTGCAATCCTTCTCCGAGTACGCGCGGAGTAAAGAAGGGCTGACCGGCGACGGTGTCGACGATCAGGAACCAGACCGCGACCCCGGTGGCGCCCAGCGCCCCCGTAATGATGCCTTCGCGAACCGTACCGTGGTTCTCCATGGTCCCTCCGTTGCAGGCTCGTTGAACGGTCCTACTATGCCGCTACACCGGCCACCGCGCGAGGTTTGAACATTGGAACGTCGTAAGCGAGCCCTGCGTAAGGCCGGCAGACATGGAAACCCGTTGCCAGCCTCGAGTGACTGTCGTCATGCGGGATGTGAGCGCAACGTGTTTGTGCCTGACCCCGGCTTCCGCAGCGGACTCGCGAGTGTACTCAGGAACGAACTGACACGAATGACGCGATGACGATTCGTCACTACGGTCGATCTCTGAGAGGGAACCTTGCGGTGGTATTGCCGTTGATGCTGGCGGCAGTTTCGCCGGGCATCTCGCAACAGAGTGGAAACAGCTCTGACGCTCCCAACGGGGCAGAAGAGGATGCTTCCGCCAGCGCCGAAGCCTGGCTCAGCGGGCGCCTGACGAGCCTGCTGGGGTCCAAGGTCCGGAACGGCATGTGGGGCGCCATGGTGGTTTCGCTGACGAATGGCGACACGCTTTTTGCCCACAATCCCGGTCTCAGCCTCAACCCGGCCTCGACGCTCAAGCTGTATACCACGGCCCTGGCGTTCGAACGTCTTGGACCTGACTACCGCTTCCGGACGGACGTCTTCCGGGACGGAGCCGTCTCCCACGGAACATTGTTAGGCAACCTGATCCTGCGCGGCGGCGGCGACCCAGCCCTCTCGCGCCGGTATTTCGACGGTGACGGAAATGCACCGATGCGAGCCCTGGCCAAACAGGTCGTTGATGCCGGCATCCGGCGCATCAATGGCGACATCATCGGCGACGACGGCGCGTTCGAATCCCAGCCGGTGCCCGACGGCTGGCTGACCCGGTACCTGCACTCGTCATACGCGGCACGCGTTTCCGCGCTCTCGCTGAACGAGAACGTGGTCCATGTCGCGGTGTCGCCTGGAAAGGCGGGTCAGCCCGGCAGCGTCAGGCTCGAACCCGCGACGACGGCCTTTCGGGTCGTCAACACCACGAGCACGCGCGCGAAGAGCCGGAATGCGGCGGTCACGGTCAGCGGCGGCGATGATGGCGTCATTCAGGTACGCGGATGGATCGGTTCGATCTCCCAGCCACGCGTCTACATTCTGGTCGTACCGGAGCCCGCGCAGTTCGCGACGGGGGCCTTTCTTCGCGCACTGCGTGACGTCGGCGTGGTCGTGGAGGGCAAGGCCCGGATCGGTGGAACTCCGGCCGGTGCGGTTCGCGTCACCACGATGCCGTCGCCGCCGCTGTACGAGCTGGCTGGCACAATGAATCGCGAGAGCATCAATCACTTCGCCGAACTGATCTTCAGGAACGCCGCGCGGGACGCCGATCCACAAGGCGTAGGTTCGGCGTCGATGGGCAACGCGCTGCTGAAGGACTTCCTGGAGCTGCGTGTCGGCGCGTCAGCCAAGGACGTGTTCGCGGCGGACGGCAGCGGGCTGTCGACGCTCG
>CAMPKM010000348.1 GCA_946887155.1 uncultured Gemmatimonadota bacterium | reverse complement strand
GACGCGGCGAGCGCAGCGATTAGCATCAGCAGCAGCGGAGGTTGGTCAACTGCGACGGCGAGCGCGGCGACGATCGGCATCATCATCGTTGCCACGGCCGTGTTCGACGCCAGCTCGCTCAGCACCAGCACAAACAGCGCCAGACCAACGTAGATCACCAGCGGCGGGAAGCTGCCCAGGGACGAGAGCGCATCCGCGAGCCAGCGCGCCAGTCCCGTCGATTCCATGGCCGCGGCCAGCGACAGGCCGCCTCCGAACAGGAGCAGCACATCCCAGGGGATGGTTCGTGCCTCGTCCCACGTCAACAACGGGCGCGTGGAGCCGTCACGGTCCCTGGCCGGAATGATGAACAGGATGAGCGCACCGATGACGCCGATCGTGGCGTCGGTCACGCGCGGCGCGAGGTCGACGAGCCCCGGCAGGACGAAGTCGCCGATGACCTTTCGTTCGCGCGACAGCCAGGCGACGGCGGTCGCCACGAACACGATCAGCGTCGCGAACTCGCCGCCTCGCAGGATGCCTAACGCTTCGCGGCGCCGTTGCAGCACCGCGCCCGCTCCGGCGTCGAGGGTGGCGCGCGAGGGGAACAGGACGAAGACGAGCAGTGCCCAGCAGATAGGCAGTAGAAGTGCCACCATCGGCAGCCCGAAGGCCAGGTACGAGACGAATGTGATTTCCTGTCCCGCCAGTTCACGGGCGGCGCCGGCGAGGATGAGATTGGGCGGCGTGCCAAGGAGCGTGCCCATACCGCCGATCGACGCCGCATAGGCGAGGCCGAGGAGCAGGGCCGTCCGCGTGTTCCGGCCGTCGCGGTCGTCGGCAAACAGCGGTGTGATGGCCATGACGATCGGGTACATCATCGCCGCGGTGGCCGTATTCGAGATCCACATCGAGATGAATCCCGTGCCTATCATCACGCCCAGCACGATGCGGCGGCTGGAAACGCCGATCGCCGCGATCAATCCGTAGGCTATGCGTGCATGCGCATTCCAGCGCTCGAGCGCGGCCGCGAGGAGGAAGCCACCCAGATACAGAAAGACGAGTTCATTGGCGTATGGCGCAACCGCCTCACGCGCGCTGGTGACACCAAGCGTGGGCAGCAGCGCGGCGGGGAGCAGCGAGGTCGCGGCCAGTGGTACCGGTTCACTCACCCACCACAGCGCCATCCACCCGGTCAGGCCAAGCACATGACGAGCGGCCGGTGCGAGCGAGTCCGGCGCCAGCAACCACAATGTCAGATAGATGGCAGGGCCCGCGGCCAGCCAGGCGACGCGGCTCCGCGACGGTCCGCTGCTGGTGCCGGCGTCAGAACTCGCCGACAAAGCCGATTTCAGGTTCGAGATGCTGGCCGTGCTGATCGGCGACGCGTCGCTGGACTTCGGCAATCAACGCCCTGACCTCGGCAGCCGTGGCCGCACCGAGGTTGACCACGATGTTCGCGTGCAGGTGCGAAACCTGCGCGTCACCCACACGGAAGCCTTTCAGCCCGCACTGATCGATCAGGCGGCCGGCTCCGACATCCTTGATCTTCTTGAAGATCGAACCGGCACTCGGGTGGATGTCGAGCCACGGATGGCGTGAGCCTCTCCAGGAAAGGTTCTCCTGCAGGATGCGATGCAAACGGACTGGATCGCCTGGCGCCAGGGCAAACGTGACCGACAGGGCAACGTCGCGACGATGGTGGAGGATGCTGGTGTCGTAGCCGAACTCCATCTCCTCGCGATGAGCCACGTGGCGACTGCCGCTTTCGAGCAGGAGTTCGCACGACTCGAAAACCTCTTCGATAAACATCGTCCGCTCGCGTTCGGGCGCCGGCGACAGGAAATGAAGATTCTGCCAGACCGCTCCGCCGACGGTGCTCGGAATCCCGATGTAGTGCTCCAGGCCTGACAGGCCGCGACGAACCGATGACAGGATGAGGTCCTGCATGACGGCGCCGCTTTCGGCCCACAAGCGGGTTCCGTCGAACCGGTGCGCTCGCGCCACGTTCCTGATCACGACGCCGCGATAGCCGCGATCGCCGATCAGGATGTTGGCGCCAAGGCCAAGGACGAAGTGGGATAATCCGGCCTCGCGAGAAACGTCTACGGCGTTTGCCAGATCGTCGGCCGTCGTGGCATCGTACAGGAAGTCGGCCGGACCACCAATCCGGAACGTGGTGTACGGAGCCAGCGGGACATCCCGCCGGAGTCGCGAAGCGTCGAGACGCTGCGCAGCCAGCGTCCCGAAACGGGCCAGAGATTCTCGGCGTTCTGCCATCGGCGGACAAAGAAAACCAGGGAACCAGGGATATCGCCAGCGTGACGATTCTTTCAGGCGCACCTCGACGCAACAGGAAACGCCCGGCCAGCATGGCCGTCATTGCCCTTGCCGCGCTGGCCCTGCTCGTGCCAGGCCGGCTCGACGCGCAGCGCGCTGAGCTCGAGAAGTTTCTCCGGCACAAGGTTCTCGGCAACGGACTGGAAGTCATCGTGGCCGAGAATCACGGGGTTCCGCTCGCCACCATCGAATTCAACGTCCGGAACGGCTCGTTCACCCAGCGGCCAGGCACCGAAGGGCTGGCGCACATGTACGAGCACATGTTCTTCAAGGCCAACGCCCAGCTGCCGGAGCCGGATGCCTTCGTCCAGCGATCGGCGGAGCTTGGCGCATCCTTCAACGGCACCACGCAGGAGGAGCGCGTCAACTACTACATGACGTTGCCGGCGGACAGCGTGGCGGGTGGTCTCGAGCTCATGGCGGCCGCACTGCGCGGCCCGCGGTTCCTCAGCGAGGAGCTCGAACGCGAGCGTCAGGTCGTGTTAGGCGAATACGACCGGAACGAGTCGAGTCCGTTCTTCGAGTTGCAGCAGAAGATGGGTCTCGCGCTATATCCGGGGCAGTGGAGCCGAAAGAACATCATCGGCGAGCGCGAGGTCCTGCAGCGAGTGACGCCGGCCCAGCTGGCCGAGATCCAGAAGCGCTACTATGTGCCTAACAACACGGCGCTGATCGTCACCGGATACGTCAACGCCGACACGATCTTCGCGCTCGCCGAGCGCTATCTCGGCGACTGGCCACGCGGTGAAGACCCGTTCGTGGCGGAACCGATTCCCGCCATTCCCGCGCTCACGCAGAGCAGTGCCATCTATGTGGAGAAGCCGGTCGGGGCGGTGACGGTCCTGATGCAGTGGCAGGGTCCGAGCGTCCGGAAGGATCCCGCGGCGACGTATGCGGCCGACGTGTTCTCCGATGCGCTCAACCAGCCTGGATCCCAGCTGCAACGACGCCTCGTCGATACCGGCCTGTTCCAGTCGATCAGTGTGAACTACTACACCCTGAACCAGGTCGGTCCGATCACCATCGCGGGCCAGACCACGCCCGACCGGCTCAAGGAAGCTGTGGCGGCGTTGCAGAAGGAGATCGAGCGACTTTCCGACGCCGGTTATATCACGCCGGATCAGCTGGCGGCGACCAAGGCGCAGCGGGCGGTGACGACCGCGTTCGGCCTCGATACGCCGTCCGAACACGCGCACACGATCGGATTCTGGTGGAGCGTATCGGGACTCGAGTATTACATGGGATACGTCGACGCCATGGCCGGGCAGACGCTCGACGACGTTCGGGCCTACGCGCGGAAGTACATCGTCGGGAAGCCGATGGTCGTCGGCATCCTGTTGCCACCAGGCGTCAAGGCACAACTGGGCCTGCGCGACGCCGACGTGCTGCCGAGGGTCATTCCGTGATCGGTCGAAACGTTCTGGGGTTCGCCGCGGCATTCCTGCTGGTGGCGTCGGCGTCCGGCGCGCAAGGCGGTCGCCGCGGTGGTGGAGCACCGGCTGCATCCAGCCCCGACACGGGGACCATCGCCTACGACGTCGATGGCATCCGTGTCATCCACCGGCACGTGGGGAGTGGCGACATCGTCGTCGCCAACCTGTACCTTCTTGGCGGCGACAGGCAGGTGACCGCTGACAATGCCGGCATCCAACTGCTGAT
>CAMPKM010000347.1 GCA_946887155.1 uncultured Gemmatimonadota bacterium | reverse complement strand
CTGGAATCGGTGGTGTCGCGCGGACGGCGCCACGATCCACTCGCGCTGCGCCGGCAGTAGACCGGATCAGAGCAGCTCGGCGAGTGGACAATTGAAGCCGGGCAGCACGTCTTCGCCGTCGAGGCGTTCGGAATCCGTCACGATCGAGATGGAACCGTCGGCGCGGTGAATTCGAGCCTGGCGCCGGTCCGGATCCACGACCCACACGAGGCGTGCTCCGGCCATCAACCAATCGGCTACCTTTTCGAGGACTTCGCCCGGCCGGTCGTCGGGCGACAGCACTTCCACCGCGAGATCCGGCGCGAATGGCGCATACCCGCGCGGAATCGGGTCCGGAATCCGCTCGTGGCGCACGAATGCCACGTCAGGCGCGCGTACCGTATCCGGGTTCGTGAACAGCTTGAACCCGGTTTCGGCGGCAAGCACCCTGCCCAGGTCGTGTTCCCGAACGAACGAAAACAGCTGTGCCGCAATCGCCATCGCGATTTCACCGTGCCGGAAGCCCGCTGGCTCGCGAACGATCATGCGTCCGCGAACCAGCTCCGTGCGCTTGTCCGGCGGCTGGAGCCGCATCAGATCTTGAGCGGTCATCAGGTCGGAGGCCGTCATGGGCAGAGTATAACGCTTTGTGGTTTTCACGCCGAGCACTATTGCCGGTGAGCGTCACGATGCCGTCACTGGCCAAGCGTGCTGCATGCCTGCAGTTTTTTGCGGCGTAACCGACGTTGTTCAGCTCCTTCAATTAATCGCGAGACTATCTGGTGTCCTTGTCGTTCCGGATCATTTGTGGTGGCGCTGTCCTGGTGATGCTCGGGGTCGCCAGCGCGTTCTCTCAATCTCCGACCATAGATGGGCCGCCGGCACCCGTGGCGCCCGAGGTCATCACGCGGGGTCCGAACGGCCAGGCCACCGTTCGCGCGATCAGGCTCAGCGCGCCGCTCAAGGTGGACGGCCTGCTCGATGAGGAGGTGTACACGCGCGAACGCCCGTTTGGTGGCCTGATCCAGGTCGCGCCGCAGTACGGTGAGCAACAGACCGAGCGCAGCGACGTCTGGATCACCTACGATGATACCCACATCTACCTCTCGTGCCGGTGCCACGACTCGGCGCCGCCTGACGAGTGGGTCGTCAATGAGCTCAGGCGCGACACCAATGGCCTGCGCCAGAACGACCACATCGGCGTCATGTTCGACACGTTCTATGACCGCCGCAGCGGTTTCGGGTTTTACACCAACCCGTTAGGCGCGCGGGCCGACTATTCGGTGGTCGACGAAGGCGGTTCGAACAGCGACTGGAATCCCGTGTGGACCTCGAAAGGCGGCCGATTCGACGGCGGCTGGACGGTGGAGATGGCGATCCCCTTCAAGTCATTGCGCTACCGCGCGGGACCAGACCAGGTATGGGGCATCCAGTTGCGCCGGTCGGTGCGCCGCAAGAACGAATGGGCATACCTCACGCCGGTGCCGCAGATCCTGGCGGGTCCGCAGGCGTTCAACCGCATCTCCTCCTCAGGAACGTTGGTCGGGCTCGATCTGCCGGAGGCCGGGCGGAACATCGAGCTGAAGCCATACGCTGTCTCGCGCCTGACGACGGACCGGCTGAGCACACCACAGTTGAAAAATGAGTTCGGCACGGAGTTTGGCGGAGACCTCAAGTACGCCGTCACGCCGAACCTCACAGCGGACCTCACGTTCAATACGGACTTCGCCCAGGTCGAGATCGACGAGCAGCAGGTGAACCTGACGCGCTTCAGCCTGTTCTTTCCGGAGAAGCGCGAGTTCTTTCTCGAGGGTCGCGGCATTTTCGACTTCGCGCGCGGCGGAACGGGCGTGCAGACCAATTCGAATACCAGCGTCACGCCGTACCTCTTCTACGCGCGGCGCATCGGCCTCTACGCGAACCGCATCGTCCCGATCGACGTCGGCGGTCGGCTCACGGGGAAAGTGGGGCCGTATGCGATCGGCCTGATGAACATCCAGACCGGGCGGGAAACGGTGTCGCAGACGGACCCGACCAACTTCACGGTCCTGCGACTCAAGCGAGACGTGTTCGCGCGCAGCGCCATCGGAGTAATGGCCACCAATCGCTCGGTGGCGTCGAGCGGAACAGGCTCGAACCAGGCGTACGGCGTTGACGGCGCGTTCTCCATCTCGCAGGACTTCAGCGTCGGTTCGTACTGGGCGAGAACAGAGACGACCGGTTTGACCGGCGATGACCAGTCCTGGCAGGCGCGCGCCGACTACAGCACCGATCGGTATGGCGCGCGTGCCGAATTCCTGTCGATCGGCGCCAACTTCCGGCCCGAGGTCGGGTTTCTTCGCCGTGCAGACATCAACCGGACCTTCGGTGAACTGCGCTTCAGCCCTCGCCCAGCCGGACTGAAAAGCGTTCGCAAGTTCACGTTCGGCGCCCAGGGTGAATACGTCGAAACAGGCGCCGGCGCGATCGAGGCGCGGGTCTGGACCGGCCGCTTTGGAACGGAGTTCAACAGCAGCGACCAGTTCCAGCTCGACATCATCCGCGACTACGAGTTTCTCGACCTGCCGTTCACGCCATCGGGCTCTCCGGTCGCGATCGCGTCCGGCGCGTATGCGTTCGACGCCGTGAATGCCGCGTTCACGTTCGGCGCACATCGGACCGTCTCCGGCACCATCTCGGTGCAGGCGGGCGAATACTACGACGGCACCATCAGGAGTATCACGTTAGGCCCGGGGCCGATGACCTCCGGTGGCCGGATCTCGGTGCTGAAGCAATTGTCGGTCGAGCCGACGTTTTCGCTGACCCGGATCTCGCTGCCGGCCGCGACCTTCACCAGCCGGCTCGTGCGGACGCGCGTGGATTACGGCTTCTCGCCGCTCATGTTCGCCAGTGCCTTGCTGCAGTACAATTCCGCCGATCGCGCGTTCAGCACGAACCTCCGGTTCCGCTGGGAGTATGCGCCGGGCAGTGAGCTGTTTCTCGTCTACACCGACGAACGGGACACGACGGCTGACGGGTTTACGCCCGCGCCGCCGGTTCGTGGATTGAAGAACCGCGCGCTCGTTTTCAAGCTCAACCGGCTCTGGAGGTTCTGATGGGTGAACACTCCCCGAGGCGAACATTTCTCATTGGCGTTAGTGCGCTCTCCCTGTTGTGTGCGTCCGCTGGGCATGCTCAGCGTCCGGACTTTTCGGGAGAGTGGGTGCGTAGTGACTCAGCCGAACAACGATCTGTGGCATCGGTCGGTGACGCCGGCTTTCGCGTGGGAAATCCCGGTAGTGGCTGGGGTTCGCCGCTCACGATCCGCCAGGAAGCCAATCGGCTCGTTGTCGAATACGTGTTCTTCGGGACCTACGACCTGCAGCCAAGGCTGTCGTTCACGTTTGCACTCGACGGCTCTGAAACACGCAACAGGATTATGCTGAGCCACGCCGAATCGGTGCTGCGTTCGCGCGCCGTGTGGCGAGACAGTGCTTTGGCCATTACGACAACGTTTCCAACGCCACCGGGCGTGAGCAGCGGTGGCGAGGTTCAACAGATCTTGACGCTTCAATCACCCAGGACGCTGCTGCTCGAGACCAGGCGCGGCGACGCGGTTCTGCGGACGACGTTCGTCAGGCGTTGACCTCACTGGAGCTATCTCCGAGGCGGAGGGGTGTAGGGATCACGCGCGTTGGCCGGCACGTTAGGGAAGGTCTGCGTGCTGCGCGTGAAGTCAGCGATAAGCGCGTCGAAATGACCGAGTGCCCACGGATTTGCATCCTTGATGTCGGACTCTTCGCGCGGGTCGGAGCGCAGGTTGAACAGCCGCATCAAGGGCGGTTCCGTTATGCGCGGTTCCGGCATGAACGCGTAATGGAACTTCCAGTCCTTCCACTTCACGGCCCGCACCTGTGAGCCGGTGAAATACAGGGCGCTTTCGCGGCCTGAGGTCGCGCGCTTGCCCTCGAGGAAGGGAAGGATGTTGATCCCGTCGAACGCGCGATCAGTGGGAACGGT
>CAMPKM010000346.1 GCA_946887155.1 uncultured Gemmatimonadota bacterium | reverse complement strand
CGCGCAAATCCTCGTCCGGAGACTCGATCTTCCAGTTGACGTACCCGCGCAAATCTTCGCTTCATTCCGATGAACAAGGGGTTGGATAAACACAGATGCGTCAACTGACTGAAGGGCGAGTCGGCGCGGATTTTGCGAATTCACGCGAATAGTACCTTGAACTGAATCGTGAATCGCTGGTGTGAGGGTCGCGGCGCTTTCAATCTTGCGCGAGTGTCGAATGAGGGCCTTCGGTGGTCCCCAACGATCAATTCCCGTCTGTCCAATATCACGAGGCTGTATTCGCGCAAATCTGCGCCGTTTCCGCGGAGACTCGCCCTTCCGTCAGTTGACGTACCCGCGCAAATCCTCGTCCGGAGACTCGATCTTCCAGTTGACGTACCCGCGCAAATCCCCCGTCCTCCGGAAACTCGATCTTCCAGTTGACGTACCCGCGCAAATCTTATTGCGCCTCCGACAACGCGTACAACAGATCGACATAGAACTTCTCGATCTGCGCGAGCCCGGCGACCTTGGAGCCGGCCGCCGGCTCGATCACCATGTACTCGTCAGGCGCGTGGGCGCCCGATCCGTGTCCAATGCCCCCAGCGACCATCGGTAAACCCAGCCGCTGCGTGAACACGTAATACGGCGCACTGCCGGCCAGCCGCGGCGCCACGCTCGGCGGGAACCCGTACTTGAGATACGTACCGATCGCCGCGCGCACCAACGGCGCGCTCACGGAGCTTTGCGCGGGGGGATAACCGCTCAGCTTCCGGATCGCGACGTCGGTGAAGCCCTTCGCATCGAGATGCGCCCGGATCAGGGCCAGGGCGGTGTCGGGGTGCTGGTCCGGCACGAGCCGCGAATCCAGTTTGGCCGTCGCGATGTGCGGCAGGATCGTCTTCATCCCGGGACCCGTGTACCCCGCCCACATCCCGTCGACGTTCATCGTCGTGTTGAACAGGTACTCGATCAACGCATCGTGCGCGCTCATCCCGCCGATCCATTTCGTAACGCCGAAACCTGCCCGCGTCGCGCTGTCACCTGACATCCACGACGGCAGCATCCCGTTCGTGAGCCGCTGTTCTTCGTCGTTAGGTGGGCGGATGGCGTCGTAATAGCGGGGCACGAGGATCGTGTTGCCATCCGGGGTCGTCAGGCTGGCAATCGCCTGGACCAACCGGAGAACCGGCGAGTCCGTGATCACCTTGTACGAGCCATGGATCTCGGCGGTGGCGGGTCCGCCCTGGGGCCCCCCTTTTGCCTCCAGCTCGAACGCCAGGATCCCCTTCACGCCCATGAACATGCTGACTTCGCCGCTGGGCGCCTGGCTGTTGAACGGGAAGAACACGCCCGACGCGGTTTTCAGGCGCGCCTCGTACTTGTCGATCACCTGCCCGAAGTTCGGCGATCCGAGTTCCTCCTCGCCTTCGGCCACGACCATCAGGTTGACCGGCAGCTTCCCCTGCGTGCGGATGATCGCCTCGAGTGCGTTCAGGAACGCGCGCTCCGGCGCCTTCTGGTTCGTCGCGCCGCGGGCCATCAGGACCTTGCCCAGCGGCCGGTCGACCAGCGCACCGTCGAAGGCATTGACCGACCATCCCGTCGGCTCGATCGGCTGCACGTCATACATCATGTAGACGGCGAGCGTCTTCTCGGCGCCCGCATCGTAGTAGCCCCACACGCCCGGGTGGCCGGACGTCGGGACCAGCTCCGCCTCCGTGAACCCGAGTGCGCGAAGGTCATTGCGAACCAGCTCGGCCATCTGGGTGATGCCGTCGTTCTGCGCGCTGATCGAGCGCTGGCGCACCCACCGTTGGAGGTTGGCGGTGTGGGCGCGGATGCTCGCGTCGATATAGGCGTACGTGGCGTCGTGGGAGCCGGCATACGCCGGAACGGACCGGGCGTCGAACGTTTCGGACGTGGTGATCTGCGTCCGGGGCCTGCTGACCGTGGCCGCGGAGTCTGACGAGGAGGGCGCGGCGCAAGCCGCGCCTAACGCCAGGAACACGGGAGACGCGAGGCGGAACGCGAAGCGCATGTCTGAAAATGGGATGGGGTCGCCACAAAAGTGCGTTTGGTGGGCTGGGCGGTCAACCTGAGTGCTGGCGCCGTGAAGGCAGCTCGGCGCGAACGTGGATGGAACGGTGGAATTCGTGACGTCCCGATCCGCCGTTTCCCCCTGATCCGCGCCAGGTGTGGTCGTACCTGCGCTCATCTGCTGCCGAAGCCTCCGCACATGCCGTAACTTCCGGCCGGCCAGAAATCCTGGAGAGATACGTGCAGCAGAAACCCGGTCGCACAGTCCGGACGGTGCTTACCCAAGTCGTCATCGTCCAGCTCATCAGCCTCGCCGTACTCGGATGGCTCCAGATGCGCTACGGACGTTAGGCGCACATGCACTGGATCAACTGGGTCATCGTTGTCGTCTACCTGACCTGGGTCGTCACCGACGGCCTGAAGCGGGCCAAGGGCACCGCCACCGTCGAGGGCTACTTCCTCGCCAACCGGGACCTGCCGTGGTGGGCGGTCGGGTTGTCGGTGATGGCGACGCAGCTCTCGGCCGTCACCATGATCGGCACGACCGGGCAGGGTGCGACCGACGGCATGCGGTTCGTGCAGTTCTATTTCGGCCTGCCGGTTGCGATGGTCATCCTCGGTGTCACGCTGGTCCCGTTCCTGCATCGCGCACGCGTCTACACCGCCTATGAGTACCTCGAGCGCCGCTTCGACGCGAAAACACGGTCGCTGACCAGCTTCCTGTTCCTCATCTCGCGCGGCATGTCCTGCGGCGCAATCATTTCGGCGCCCGGCATCGTTTTTTCAGCCATCTTCGGTTGGCCGCTCATCTGGTCGGTCGCGCTCATCGGCATCCCGACGGTGATCTACACGATGTTCGGCGGCGTACAGGCGGTGACCTGGGCCGACGTGAAGCAGATGGTGCTGATCGTCGGTGCGCTGTTCGTCATCGCGATCATCCTGATCGTGAAGTTGCCGGTGAGCCCGGATGGCGCATTGGAGATCGCGGGGACCGCGGGTCGGATGCAGACATTCGACTTCTCATTCGACCTGACCCAGACCTACACGTTCTGGTCCGGCATCATTGGCGGCACGTTCCTGATGCTTTCCTATTTCGGCACCGACCAGAGCCAGGTGCAGCGGTACCTCACGGCGCGTTCGGTCGAGGAGGCACGCAGCTCGCTGCTGATGAGCGCGTACTGGAAGATTCCGCTCCAGGCGCTCATCCTGCTGATCGGCATCCTGATCTTCGTGTTTTACCAGTTCAATCGCCCGCCGTTGCTGTTCAATCCCGCGCACGAGCGCCGGGTGCGCGAGGCGGATCCGGCCGGGTACGCGATTCTCGAGGAGCGGTATCGCGTGGGGTTCGAGCAGCGCCTCGCGGCGGCGACGGCGCTGGCTGCCACGCCGGCACGCGATGAAATCGGCGAACGCGTCTTCCTCGCCGCCGACTCCACGATCAATGCCGTGCGCGTCGAGGCGCTCGCCAGGGCGACCGAAGTGACGGCCGAGCCGTCGCGCGACGTGAACTATGTCATGCCGAACTTTGTGCTCAACCACCTGCCGTTAGGCATGGCCGGGATTTTCATCGCCGCGGTGATGGCGGCGGCGATGTCGTCGATTGCCGCCGAGCTCAACTCGCTGTCGACGGCGACGGTGATCGACTTCTACCAGCGATGGTACAAGCCGAAGGCGACCGAGGCGCACTACCTGCGCGTGTCGAAGATCGCGACGTTTTTCTGGGGGGTGTTCGCGTGTTTCGTGGCGATCCAGGCGGCGTCGCTGGGATCGCTCATCGAGGTCGTGAACCGGTTCGGCTCGTTCTTCTACGGTTCGATCCTCGGCGTCTTCATCCTGGCAATGATCGGCCGGGCGCGCGCCATGGGCGCATTCGTCGGCCTGATCGCGGGCATGGGAGCCGTCGCCGCCGTGTCGTTCGGCGCACCATGGATTTCCTTCCTCTGGCATAACGTCATC
>CAMPKM010000345.1 GCA_946887155.1 uncultured Gemmatimonadota bacterium | reverse complement strand
GCCATGCACGGATGGCGCGAGGACTGGGAGCTCGTCTTCGTCGACGACGGCAGCCGGGACGACACGGCAGCCAAAGTCGAAGCGGTCGCGCGCGATGAACCCCGTGTGAAACTGGTGCGCCTGGCGCGCAACTATGGGCAATCGGCGGCGATGCAGGCCGGGTTCGACCACGCGCGCGGCGATACGATCGTCACGATGGACGGCGACCTGCAGAACGACCCGGCCGACATACCCGCCATGGTCGGAAAGCTGGAAGACGGCTTTGATCTCGTCGCCGGCTACCGTGCCGGGCGCCAGGACAAATGGCTCACGCGAAAACTGCCGTCTCGCGCAGGCAATGCCCTGGTGCGCATCGCGACGGGGCTGTCATTGCGCGACACGGGCTGCACGCTGAAGGCGTTTCGGCGCGAACTGCTCCCGAGCCTTCGCTTGTATTCGGATCTTCACCGCTTCATTCCGGCGCTTGCCGCGAGCGTCGCTGGAGCGCGCATCGCGGAGGTTCCCGTCAGGCACCACGCGCGTCGCTTCGGTCGGAGCAAATACGGACTGTCGCGTGCGGGACGGGTACTGGCCGATCTCCTCACCCTCGTCATGCTGCGCCGCTTCGAGGAGTCGCCGATGCGAATGTTCGCCGCGGCGAGCCTCGTGGCATTCGGTGTTGCCGGCGGCGCAGCGATGTTGGCACTGGCCGCAGCCTTCGACGCGTACGAGTCGGCCAGTACGGTCGTGCTTTCCATCATAGCGGCCTGCTGGCTCGCGCTCGGCGGATTCCTGACACTGGCCGGACTCATTGCCGAAAGTTTCGTGCATGACGAGCCGCGAGAACATTTCGGCCGGAAATTCCTTCGCGGCATTCCTGGATGAGCGACACCAGTCCACGAGTGTCGGTGGTCGTCGTCGCCGAAGGCAGGTATCCTCTCGACGAGATCTACCACGAGTACTCCGCGCGGCGGCGAAATGCCGGCATCTCGCACGAGTTCGTGTTCGTCTCGGCCACCGAACGCGGGGCGTTGCCGAAGACGCTGCTCGACCTGCAGTGGCCGCGGGAACCGGTTCATGTGCTCGAGGCGGCCCAGAGCGCGGGCGAGGCCGCGCTCCTGCGAAGTGTCCTGCCGAGTTGCCGAGGGTCTGTCATCGTGCTGCTGTCGCCGGATCGGCGCGTGGCCGCCGAGGGGCTTCCGATTCTCATCCAGGCCATCGACGAGGGAGCCGAACTCGTTTCCGCGTGCCGCGACGACCGGAACGATTCGTACGTCAATCGTTTCCAGCGGCGCCTGTCCCATGGCTTCATCCGCCGCCTCATCGGCGGGACGTTTCACGACCTCGGGTCCGGGGTGCGTGCCTTCCGGCGTGAAGTACTCGGGGAGTTGCCGCTGTACGGTGAGTTCTCGCGTTTCCTGCCGCTGTTTGCGGCCCGTGACGGCTTCATCGTGGAGGAGAGGGTGGTGCCGCAGCATCCGTCGGCGGGGCGAACGCGTGTCTACTCGCCCGGTCTCTACATCCGGCGGTTGAACGACCTGCTGGCGGTCTATTTCATCGTCAGGTTCCGGGAGAAACCACTCCGGTTCTTCGGGCTGGTGGGGGGCCTGACGAGTGCCATCGGCCTCGTGATGCTGATCGTACTGGGCGCTCAACGGTTAGGCGGAGAACCGCTGGCGGACCGGCCGATGCTCGTGGTCGCGGTGCTGCTGTTCGTCCTGGGCATCCAGAGCATAGCGCTGGGGCTCATCGGCGAGATCATCGTCCACGCCAGTTCGCGACGGCGCGCGGTCTATCGAGTCGCCCCACCAAAGGCGAAATGACCGTCGTCGTCGGACTCGGGACCGAGGAGGACGCGGGGGCGGCACTCGTCGTGGATGGGCGGATCATCGCCGCCGTGAACGAGGAACGCCTCTGCCGGATGAAGATGGCGATGGGTTTCCCGCATCAATCGCTGCGGGAAGTCCTGAGGCTGGGCGGCGTCTCGCCCCACGACGTGGACGCGGTGCTGGTGGGAGGGTCGCGCGAAATCTTCATCCCCGGACTGAGCGCATTCGACGGGTGGTTCCAGTACGCACCGAAAGGATTTGGTGGACGGCTGAAGCGTGTGGCATCCAGGTTTTCGGGGGCCGCGGGAGCGTTCCCGGTGCTCGATCAGGCGTATTACGCGGCACTGGCTCCGAGCTTCGCGTACCGGCGGCGCGTCATTCGCGCCATCGTGCGTCGCGAGCACGACCTCGCGTGTCCGGTGCACTTCATCGACCATCACCTGTGCCACGTCGCATCGGCGTGCTACACCAGCGGCTTTGGCGACGCGCTGGTCTGTTCGGTCGATGGCGGCGGTGACGGAAAGAGTTCGGCGATCTATGCGTTCCGGAACGGTGCCCTGACGCGCCTCCATGAAACGCGCGCCTTCGATTCCCTGGGGAACTACTACGCGTACGTGACGCACCTGTGCGGGTTCAAGGCGATGCGGCACGAAGGAAAAATTACCGGCCTGGCGGCGCACGGCGATCCTCGTTATGTGCCGCTGCTGAGGGAGTTCATCGACGAAGCCGGCGGCACGCTCGTGAATCGCGGCGGCGCCGTGTTCACGGAGGCCATCCGCCGGCTCGAGTCGCGCCTGCCGGCGGGGTGGACGCGGGAAGACCTGGCGGCGAGCATCCAGCGTCATTTCGAGGACGTGACCTGCCGGTATGTTGCGCATTGGGCGAAGCGCACGGGGCTCCGGAACGTGGCGCTGGCCGGCGGCGTGTTCGCGAACGTCCGGGTGAACGAGGAAGTGTGGCGCTTGCCGGAGACGGAGAGCGTCTTCATACACCCGGGCATGACCGACGCGGGTCTTGCCGTCGGTGCGGCGCTGGCCGCGAGCGTACCCGGCGTGCTCGATCGGCCGATGCCTGTGTCCGGCGAGCCGTTGCGCGACGTCTATCTCGGTCCCTCGATCGAGGACGCGGACATCGAGGCGGCGATGGCGCGGCACGGGCTCGGGCCGGAGCGGCTGGATGCGCCGCTGAGCGAGACGATCGCGCGGCTGCTCGCCGGCGGTCACGTGGTCGCCCGGGCGGCCGGCCGGATGGAATACGGTCCCCGGGCGTTAGGCAACCGCACGATCATGTACCAGCCGGCCGATCGCGACGTCAACGACTGGCTGAACCACAACCTCCGGCGAACCGAATTCATGCCGTTTGCGCCGGCCGTGCTGCATGACGAGCGCGAAACGTGCTTCGGGTCGATGGCCGGCGCCGAACATGCGGCCGAGTTCATGACGATGACGTTTCACTGCACGCCCTGGATGCAGGCGTCGATGCAGGGCGTCGTCCACCTCGACGCCACGGCCCGGCCACAGCTCGTCAGGCAGGACCGGAACGCCGGCTTTCACGACATCCTCGTGGCCTTCCGGCGCCGGACGGGGTTGCCCGGCATCATCAATACCAGCTTCAACATGCACGAGGAACCGATCGTCTGCAGCGCCGACGACGCCATCCGCGCCTTTCTCGACGGGTCGCTGGATTACCTGGCGTTAGGCGGGCACCTGATCCGCCATCCGGCCGGTATCCGGCATCCGCTGAAGCCGGTTCCGCCGGGCCCCGGGTGCGGCTGAGGCGTGGCTCGCCCGACTTCCACACCGTCGCTGTGCCTGGTGGACGCCCACGTGCACCTGCACCCGCAGTTCGATGTCGTATCGTTTCTCGATCATGCGGCGAGGAACTTTGCGACGGCGTCGCCCGGACCCGGTCTGTTCCAGGCCGGCGTGTTGCTGCTGGCGGAAACACCAGGCGAAGGCGCGTTTTCAAGGATCGCGGCGGCTGGATCGATGGATCCGCGGTGGTCGGTCGATCGGACGCGCGAGCCTGAATCGATCGTGGCGACCCCAGACGGGGGCACCCCCATCGTGATCGTCGCCGGCCGGCAACTGGTGACGGAGGAGGGGGTGGAAGTCCTGGCGCTGCTGACCGCCCGCGAGTTCCGGCCTGGATTGCCGCTAACCGACACGCTGCGACTCGTCAGGCAGGAC
>CAMPKM010000344.1 GCA_946887155.1 uncultured Gemmatimonadota bacterium | reverse complement strand
GCCGCTCGAGAAGTGATCCAGCGGAACAGGGAAAAACGTGGTCTGTCCCCAATTTCCGGGAAAGCAAACGGGCCCCGGAGGGGCCCGCTGAATGTGGATCACGCTGTCGCTTCGGCTTCGCTCTCGGCGGCGGCTGCAGCCTGCTTCGCGCCACTTCCGGGCGGACGCCCGCGGTTCCGCTGAACGGGTGGCTCGGCCAAGCGAGCGAGTCTGTGCTTGTAAAAGCTCACGACGCGCGGCTGGACGGACTTCTTGGTGTCGCCCTTTTCGGCGCGGAACGGTGCGTAATTCTGCTGGTCGCCAGACACCGTGAACCACCACCACGCCTCACCACTGCCTGCCGGCGCGCGAACCTGGCAACGGTACGTCTTGTCGCCATCCGCAAATTCAAACGCCTCGATCATCTCTACCTCTTCGCGGGTGAACCTGAATTTAACCGGAAGAGGGGGGTGGGATGAGCCCCCATTTGGAGCGTTTTCGAGGTCTGGCAGGGCTTGAAATATGGCTCAGATCGCTACCTGAGGGCCAGACGGCTGAAGTAGACGGGTCGGGGGCGACCGTCTGTCTGACCAAAGTCGGCTGCTGACCAAGCCGCCCGAGGCCGGTATCTTAGCCGAAATAGCTTCGTTTCGATCTCCGGACTGCTGTTTCTCGAGGTGTCCATGAAAACGCTAGTCATTGCCGTTGCCTCCATCCTCCTTACGGTCCGGGGCGCTGCCCAGACACCAAGCGGGAGTCTCGGCTTCTATAGATCACCGGACATTCGCGGGGAGACGATTGTTTTTGCCGCCGAAGGTGACCTGTGGACCGTTCCAGTCACTGGAGGGCTCGCCAGGCGCCTGACGAGTCATGCGGCGGAAGAGTCGAGCCCGACGATTTCGCCCGACGGGGGGACGCTGGCGTTCACCGCGCGCTACGAGGGGCCGCCGGCGCTTTACACGATGCCGCTGACGGGAGGCGCGACACTGCGACGCACCTTCGACGGCGACGCGGCCAATGCCACGACGTGGACGCCCGACGGAAAGCTCGTGTATACGACGGTCAACTATGCGGGCATTCCCAAGCCGGGCATGGTGCAGCTGGACCTTCGGAACGGCACGCGCTCGCTGGTGCCACTCGCCGGTGCGTCAGAAGGAACGTTCGATGCGACGGGCCGGACGCTCTTCTTTGTCAGGCCGGCGTTCCATAACAACGTCACCAAGCGGTATACCGGCGGAACCGCGCGCGACATCTGGAAGTTCACCGCCGGCGCGACCGAAGCCGTGGAACTGACGGGGGACTACAACGGCGAAAGCCACTCGCCCATGTGGTGGAACAATCGCGTCTACTTCATCAGCGACCGCGATGGGACCATGAACGTCTGGTCGATGAACGAGGACGGGAGTGACACGCGGCAGTTGACCCGCCACTCGGGATGGGATGTTCGCGGCGCCGAACTCGATCGCGGCCGCATCGTCTACCAGTTGGGCGCAGACCTGTGGCTGCTCGACGTCGCCACCGGCCAGACCCGGATGGTTCCGATCACGCTCGCGTCCGATCTCGACCAGCTCCGCGAGAACTGGGTGTCCGACCCGATGGATTACCTGACCGCGACCCACATCTCGAACGATGGCGATCGCGTTGCCCTGACGGCGCGCGGCCGCATTTTCGTCGCGCCGGTGAAGACCGGCCGCTTCGTGACGGCGTCGCGGAAGGACAGTGTGCGTTATCGCGACGCGGTGTTCATGCCGGATGGGAAGTCGCTGCTGGCGATCAGCGACGAAAGCGGTGAGCTGGAGTTTGCCAGGGTACCGGCGAATGGCGTCGGCAATGACCAGGCGCTTACGCGTAACGGCAACATCCTCAAGTTCCGCGGCATCCCATCTCCGGACGGAAAATGGATCGCATGGGATGACAACAACCGCGACCTGTGGGTCATGGATCTCGAGACGCGGGCGACGCGCAAGGTATCGGAGAACCGTGAAGGCATCGGGACGTTTTCCTGGTCGCCGGACGGCCGGTGGCTGGCGTACATGATGAGCGCGAGGAACAGCTTCCAGCAGATCAAGATCTTCAGCACCGAGAGTGGCCGCAGCGTGCCACTCACCAGCGACCGGACGAACAGTTACGCACCGGCGTGGGATCCGAAGGGTGACTTCATCTATTTCCTGTCCGACCGGAACCTGCAGACGCTGGTCGGCGCACCGTGGGGAAATCGCCGTCCGGAGCCGTACTTCGACAAGGAGATCGAGGTCTACCAGGTCGCGTTGCGCGCCGGTATCCGCTCGCCGTTCATGCCTGACGACGAGACCAACCGTCCGGCGCCAGCTCCACAGCGCACCGACAGCTCAGCTACTCCGGTACGACAGGTTCGCATCGACCTGCAGAATCTGCCGTTGCGTATCCGTCGTGTGCCGGTGGCCTCCGGCAATTATGGCTGGCTGGCGGTGAACGCCGACGCATTGTTCCTCACGTCTGCGGCGTCGGGCGCCAACGCCAAGACGGATCTCGTTTCGCTCAAGCTGACCAACGAGAAGCAGGAACCGATCGTGATGGTTGACGACATCCGGAACGCGCAGATGTCGGGCAACGGAAAGAAGATCCTCATCCACAAGGGAGCGAACCTGCACGTGATCGATGCCCGGCCGGTGAAGGTCGCCAGCATCAACGAGAGCCGCGTGGACCTCACTGGCTGGACGTTCCCGATCGACACCCGGAACGATTTCCGGCAGATCTTCGTCGACGCCTGGCGGCTGGAGCGGGACTGGTTCTACGACCCCAACATGCACGGTGTGGACTACAAGGCGACGCTGGACAAGTACCTGCCGCTGGTCGCCCGCATAACGACGCGCGCCGAGCTGAGCGACCTGATCGGGTGGGCGGTCGGCGAACTGTCGGCGCTGCACACCAGCGTGGGCGGCGGCGATCATCGTCGCGGCGAAGACAACATCGCCGTCGCGTCGTTAGGTGCCCGGCTATTCCGGGACCCGGCGCGAGGCGGCTATCGCATCGACTACATCTACCAGTCCGACCCGGAATATCCCGCGCAGCGCTCGCCCCTGGCCGACCCGGACATCGGCGTGAAGGCGGGCGACGTCATCACCGCCGTCAACGGTACCCGCACGATGGACGCCGAGGACATCGGCGCGCTGCTCCGCAACCAGAACGGCAAGCAGGTCCTGCTGACGGTCGCCGATGGAGAAAATTCGCGTGACGTGGTCGTGACCCCGATCGGCAACGAGAACACGCTTCGTTACACGGACTGGGAGTACACGCGGCGCCTGGCGACCGAGAAGAAAAGTGGCGGTAACATCGGCTATGTGCACCTGCGCGCCATGGGCGGAAACGACATCAACCAGTTCTACCGCGAGTTCACGCCGGTGGTCGACCGGCAGGGATTGATCCTCGACATGCGGCAGAACCGCGGCGGCAACATCGACAGTTGGGTGCTCGAAATGCTGATGCGGAAGCCGTGGATGTACTGGCAGGACCGTGTTGGCGAGCCGTACTGGAACATGCAGGGTGCGTTCCGCGGCCACATGGTGATGCTGGTCGATCACGAGACGGCGTCCGACGGCGAAGCCGTCGCCGAGGGTTTCCGCCGGCTCGGGCTCGGCCCGGTGATCGGTGTCCGGACGTGGGGCGGCGAGATCTGGCTGAGCGGCACCAACACGCTCTCGGACAACGGCGTCGCCCGCGCGCCGATGAGTGGCGTGTATGGACCAGAAGGGAAGTGGCTGATCGAGCAGGAGGGCGTCATCCCCGACATCATCGTCGACAACCTGCCCCACGCGACGTTCAACGGGCAGGACGCGCAGCTCGACGCGGCCATTGCGTACCTGCAGAAGAAGATCGCCGAGGATCCGCGTCCGGTTCCGAAGCCGCCGGCGTATCCGAAGCGGGCGTTCAAGTATCCGCCGAATTGACGGGCCAAGGGCACGGGGCACGGGCACGGGGCATGAGGCACGGGAAAGAGGAAAGAGTGCTTTTTCGAACCCCAAACCCATGCCCCGTACCCCATGGC
>CAMPKM010000343.1 GCA_946887155.1 uncultured Gemmatimonadota bacterium | reverse complement strand
CGCCGTGAGAATCTGGGAGGCGGAACGCGGTGAGCCATCCCGTGAAGCCGAGCGGATCGCGAGGCGCGAGTTCACCACCAGGGTGCTGGCCCACATCCGGTCGACGAGCGACGCCAAAGGGTTGGAGTTGCTCGCCGACGTCCGTCATTTCGATCGGCGATTGTCCGGCCTCGGCCTCAAGCCGGCAGATCTCGTGGCGGACATCAGCGCCGGTCGCGGGATCGGATGGGCTGTTCGACGCATTCACCTGCTACTCCCGATCGGCGCAGGACTGGCTGCAGTGGGAGCCGCGCTCTTCTGGGTTCCGTATCAGCTCACCGGCATCGTGGTGAACCGGCTGCGCCTGCCGGCAGACGTGCGATCGACATGGAAGCTGCTTGTGGGCATCGTGCTGTACGTGCTGTGGCTTCTGGCGCTAACGCTGCTCGCGGGCGCAACCTTTGGCTGGTTGGGCGCGTTGCTGACAGTGGTGCTCGTGCCGCTTGTGGCCATGGCGGGATTGGCGGTACGCGAAGGCTGGCGGTTCGCGTGGAACGATGCCCGCCGGTTCTTCCTGCTCCGGTCGCGCGGGTCGCTCGTGGCCAGGCTGCGCTATGAACAGAAACGATTGGCTGATCGACTCGATGCGCTCGCATCGAGGTAACAGAAGCTCCGAAATACCGCACGACACGCGGCGGACCGCGTTGCGCCTTGCCTGAAATGCTCTCCTCAATCCCGACGATGATGCGATTCCAGAGAACGCTCGCGATCCTGGCATTCCTGCCTAACGTCGTACTGGCGCAAGGCAACATTACCACGCCGAAGGAAGAGTTCGGGCACAACTTCGGCGACGATTATTTCCTGGCCAATTACCAGCAGCTCTCGACCTACTGGAAGAAGCTGGACGAACAATCCGATCGCATGGTGTTGCGGGAGATCGGCAAGACCGCCGAAGGGCGCCCGCACTACATGGCGATCGTGACGTCGCCGGAGAATCACCGGGATCTGGAACGGTACCGGCAGATCTCGATGCGCCTGGGGCTCGCGCAGGGTCTCACCGACGACGCGGCGCGGCAACTGGCCCGCGAGGGCAAGGCGGTCATCTGGATCGACGGCGGTCTTCATGCTTCCGAGGTGCTCGGCGCGCAGCAACTGGGCGAGATGGTCTACCAGATGGTGAGTCGCACCGATCCGGAGACCATGCGCATCCTCGACAACGTGATCATCCTGTTCGTGCACGCCAACCCGGACGGCCAGGACCTGCTGGCCGACTGGTACATGCGGAAGGCGAACCCGCAGGAGCGCAGCACCGGAGGCATACCGCGGCTGTACCAGAAGTACATCGGCCACGACAACAACCGCGACTTCTTCATGTCGACGCAGGCCGAAACGGAGAACATCAGCCGCGTGCTGTATCACCAGTGGTTGCCGCAGGTTCTCTACAATCACCACCAGAGCGGTCCCGCGGGCACGGTGTTCTGGTCGCCGCCGCTGCGTGATCCCTACAACTTCAACCTCGACCCGATCGTCGTGCTCGGGTATCAGGCGTTAGGCGCAGCGATGCACTCGCGGATGGCCGCCGAGGGCAAGCCGGGGGCGACGATGCGGTCGGGCGGTCCGTATGATGGCTGGTGGAATGGCGGCATCCGGAACACCGCCTCGTTCCACAACGTCATTGCGCTCCTGACCGAGATGATCGGCAACCCGACGCCGCAGCGCATTCCCCTCGTCATGCAGCGGCAGTTGCCGTCGGCGGACCTGGCGTATCCCATTGCGCCGCAGGTGTGGCACTTCCGCCAGAGCGTCGACTATTCGATCTCGCTGAACCGTGCCGTGCTCGATTACGCGGCCGGCATGCGCGAGAACCTGCTCTACAACATCTACGCGGCGGGGAAACGGTCGATCGATCGTGGCAGCACCGACACGTGGACGACGAATCCGAAGCGACTCGCGCAGGTGGCGGCGCGATACGGCGGCGCGGGCGGCGGCCGCGGTGGCCGGGGTGGTGGCGTATCCAACGAAGAGGCGGCGTGGGCCGAGCTGCATAAGCCCGAGTTGCGCGATCCGCGCGGCTACATCATCCCGTCCGACCAGCCGGATTTCCCGACCGCGACCAAATTCATCAACGCGCTGCGTGAGGTGAACGTCGCCGTGCAGCGGGCGACGGCGGACTTCACGGTCGACGGCAAGCAGTATCCGGCGGGTTCATACGTCGTGATGACGGCGCAGGCATTCCGGCCGCACGTGATCGACATGTTCGAGCCGCAGGTCCACCCGGACGTCTTCCCGATTCCCGGTGGCCCGCCGACGCCGCCTTACGACAACGCCGGGTGGACGCTCGCGTTGCAGATGGGGATCAAGTACGACCGGATCCTCGAGGGCTTCAGCGGACCGTTCGAGCCGGTGACGGAGTGGAACGCGAAACCGATGCCGGGTCGAGTGGCAAACGCAAATGGAGCGGCGGGATTTGTCACGGGTCGGGCGATGAACGACGCATTCGTGGCCATGAACCGGCTCATGAAGGCGAACGAGGAAGTGTTCGTGCTGAAGACGCCGTTGAATGCGGGCTCGACGACATACGCCGCGGGCACCTGGTACGTCCGTTCGAAGGGAAGCACGCGGCGCTTGCTCGATTCGCTCGCCGTGTCGTTAGGCGTCAGCTTTACCGGTGTTTCAACACGTCCCGCTTCGCCGGCGCGCGTTCGTCAGGCGCGGATCGGAATCTGGGACCAGTACGGCGGATCGATGGACGCCGGGTGGCTGCGCTGGATCCTCGAACAGTACGAGTTCCCGTTCCAGCGCGTCTTCCCGCAGGAACTCGACGCCGGAAACCTGAACGCAAAGTATGACATCCTGGTCTTCGTCGGCGGTGGCATCCCGGCGGTGGGTGGTGGAGGCGGACGAGGCGGCAGTGGACCGGCTGCTGATGACGTGCCGGCCGAATTTCGCCCGCACCTGGGTCGCGTGACTCACGAGACGACGTTGCCGCAGATCCAGGCGTTCATGCAGAACGGGGGAACGGTGGTGGCCATCGGTTCGTCCGCGACCAACCTCGCGTCCTTCCTCAAGCTGCCGGTGTCCAACCACCTGGTCGAGAACGGGCAGCCGCTGCCGGAGTCGAAGCACTACACGCCGGGATCGGTGCTGGCGGCGCGCGTCGACGTGACGACTCCGGTGACGTCAGGCATGGACGAATTGACCAACGTCTTCTTCGATGACAGTCCGGTCTTCAAGCTGGACGCGGGAGCTGACGCGGCGGGTGTGAAGCGACTCGCCTGGTTCGACACCAGGACGCCGCTGCGCAGTGGATGGAGCTGGGGCGAGAGCTATCTCGAAAACGGCGTGATCGCCTTCGAGGCGCCGGTCGGGAAGGGACGCGGCGTCTTCTTCGGACCGGAAATCCTCAAGCGCGCCCAGCCACACGGCACGTTCAAGCTGCTGTTTAACTCAATCGTAATGTCAGGCGCCGTTCCGGGTTCTCGCTGATCGTACTTATGTAGGAACGCGGGCATTCCGGGAGGCAGGCAGCATGCAGGTCGCTGTTCATGCCGTAGCGGTCTTCGCGTTATGCGTCCCCTGCGCGTCACTGGCGCAGGGGCGAGTGGTCGAGGGCGTGGTGGTGGACAGCGCCGGCGCGCCCGTGCCCTACGCCAACATCATCGCCTCCGGTTCGCAGCGGCGCATCGCCGCGGGCGCCGATGGCCGGTTCCGGTTTTCCCTCGACAGCTCGGCCACGCGCGCGATCGACGTCAAGCGCATCGGCTTCCACCCGCGCACGATCAGCCTCGAGCCGTGGCCCGATAGCGCTATTCGGGTCGTGCTGGCTGCGGCGTCACGAACGCTCGATGCGGTGATCGTGGCGGCTGCTCGGTCGGCGTCACTCGCGATTCGTGGATTCTACGACCGGATGAACGATGTCGAGCGCGGCATCAATCACGGATTTTTCATCACGCCGGAAGAACTGGACAGTCGTCGCGGTGGTCGTGTGACTGACTTCTTTCAGGGTCGCGGCGCGGTCAGGGTGAAGCTTGTCGCTACCGGCATTGTTGGCGAG
>CAMPKM010000342.1 GCA_946887155.1 uncultured Gemmatimonadota bacterium | reverse complement strand
ATTCGTTCACTGCGGGCCGTCGTTCGCTGGTCGCTTTGCGTCTGCTAGGGCCGTATCTCCTGACCCTGTGCGTTGTGATAGTGGCCGTGCTCGGGGGACCAGACCTGGCCATTCCCGCCCTGCCGGCGTGTAAGGGCGAGGGCGATGAGGCCAACGGCCGCCAACACACCGACGATCGCGAAGGCGCGACTTCGCATCTTCTGTGCGCGCTTCACCATCTCCCGATGCTGGCGTTCAGCCTCCGATCGCTGTTTGCGCTCTTCGCGCCTGGAGTCTTTTGAGACGTTTGCCATACTCGCCAAGAAAGGACGGGATGAGCCGTCGGGCAAGTCCGCTTTCTCGCCCAATCGCTCATTGCCGCCGGGGATGATAGTTTTTCAGCGACCGCGACATTTCCGATTCCCCCGGACTGCCATATCGATGCGCCGACTTTTCCTCATTGCCGTTGGCTCGCTCGCCCTCGCCGCCTCGTCGTCTTCACCCGGTCTCGCGCAGAACGGGTCGTTGGACGCCGAGTTGCTCAAGGGCATCGCCTTCAGGTCGATCGGACCGGGCTTCGTCACCGGCCGAATCGCCGACGTGGAGATCGACCCGAAGGACACGAACATCTGGTACGTCGCGACCGCGTTTGGTGGCTTGTGGAAGACGGTCAACCGAGGCGTCACGTTCGAGCCGATCTTCGACGAAGGTCCCTCGTTCACGCTCTGTTGCGTCGTCGTCGACCCGCGTAACTCGAACATCGTCTGGTTAGGCACGGGCGAGAACCACAGCCAGCGCTCGGCTCACTTTGGCGACGGCGTGTACAAGTCGACCGATGCGGGGAAGACCTGGCGCCGGGTCGGCCTCGAAACGTCGGAGCACATCGGGAAGATCGTGATCGATCCCCGTAACTCAAACGTCGTTTATGTCGCCGCGCAGGGACCGCTCTTCTCGCCGGGCGGGGAGCGCGGCCTGTACAAGACCACCGACGGCGGCGCGACCTGGACGGCGGTGCTGCAGATCAGCGAAAACACCGGCGTGACCGACCTGGTGCTCGACCCGAAGAACCCCGACGTGCTGTACGCCTCGGCGTATCAGCGACGCCGCCATGTCGGCCAGGCGATCGGTGGCGGGCGTGAAGCCGGGATCCACAAGTCGACCAACGGCGGGCGGACGTGGACGAAACTGACGAACGGCCTGCCGAAGTGCGACATCGGCCGCATTGCGCTGGCGATCGACGGACGCAGGAATCCCACGGAGCTGTACGCCCTCGTGGAAGCACAGGGTGGCCAGGGCTTCTACAAGACCTCCAACGGCGGCGGGTCCTGGACTCGTTATGGCAAGCAGGATGCGCCGCCGGCGCGCGGTGGTGGCGGGGGCGGCGGTAGAGGGGGCGCGGGACGCGGTGGCCGCGGTAGCGCAACGGCCGACAGCCTGGCGACCCACTGTGTGGGCGCGTCGCTCGCGATCGACTCGACGAAGACGTGGTTCAGCAACGGCGCCGGCCAGTACTACTCCGAGATCTTCGTCGATCCGTGGCGCCCGGGCACGATGTACTCGGTGTCGACGAACATTTCGCGCTCGACGGACTGGGGCGCGACCTGGAGCGCGGCGGGCTGGGACCAGGGCCAGCCGTCGGCCACGTCGAATCCGGTGCACGTCGACCATCACGAGCTGGAGTTCGATCCGGTGAATCGCAACCATCTGTTGTTAGGCAACGACGGCGGGTTGTACGAATCCTACGACAACGGTGCCACCTGGCGGTTTTTCGCCAACCTGCCCGTGACGCAGTACTACCGGGCGTCGACGGACAACGCGAAACCGTTCTATCGCGTCTGCGGCGGCACGCAGGACAACTTCTCGATGTGCGGTCCCTCGCGGACGACGAATCCGTGGGGCATCCGGAACAGCGACTGGTTCATCGTCGCCGGTGGCGACGGGTTCCAGACGCGCGGCGACCCGGAAGACCAGAACATCATCTACGCCGAGTCGCAGAACGGAGGGCTCTCCCGTTTCGACGTGCGCGAAGGGCGGGGAACGGGCATCCGGCCGAACCCCCAGCAGTTCGTCCAGAACGATGACGAAGCCGGCGGCGCGCCTGGCCGCGGTGGCCGCGGTGCTGGCGCCGATACGACGGCCGGTCGCGGGGGTGGCGAGGGTCGCGGCGGTCGTGCGGGTGGTCCCTCGGACCGCTGGAACTGGGATGCGCCGGTGATGATCAGCCCGCACCTCTCCACGCGCCTGTATTTCGGCAGCCAGTTCCTGTACCGGTCCGACAATCGCGGCGACACCTGGGTGCGCGTGAGCCCCGACCTGTCGCGGGATCTCGATCGCGACACGTTGCCGATCATGGGCAAGGTCTGGCCAGCCGGCTCGGTGGCGCTCAATGGATCGACGACGGCGCTCAGCAACATCGTGACGATCGACGAATCGCCCCTGCTCGAGGGACTGATCTGGGTCGGCACCGACGATGGTCTCGTTCAGGTGACCGAAGACGGTGGAAAGAACTGGCGCCGCATCGAGGATTTTCCCGGCGTGCCGAAGTTCACGTACGTCGCGGACGTGTATCCCTCGCCGCGCGACGCCAACACGGTGTTCGTGGTGCTCAACAACTGGCAGCGCGGCGACTACAAGCCGTACCTCGTGCGCAGCACGGACCGTGGTCGAACGTGGACGAATATTTCCGCCAACCTGCCGGCGAAGCACGACGTGTGGTCGGTGGCGCAGGATCATGTGAACGGCAACCTGCTCTTCGTCGGCACCGAGTTCGGCGTTTCGGTGAGCGTCGACGGCGGCGCGAACTGGACGCCGCTCAAGGGCGGGCTCCCCTCGATCCAGGTGCGCGACATCCAGATCCAGAAGCGCGAGACCGACCTCGTGTTAGGCACGTTCGGCCGTGGCTTCTACATTCTCGACGACTACACGGCGCTCCGCGAGGTGACGCCGGCGTCGCTGGCCGAGGACGCGCGACTGTATCCGTTGCGCCACGCGTATTCGTTCAACAATTCCGGCCTTGGTCCGGCCGGCAGCGCCGGCATCGGGGCGTTGTCGGGGAACTATCAGGTCCAGAACCCGCCGTCCGGTGCGGTCTTCACCTATCACGTCAGGCAGGCCATGCCGGCCGACACGCGGTTGGTGCTCACGATCGAGAACCAGACCGGCCAGCAGGTGCGGCGGTGTGAGCTCGACAAGGCCACCGGGTTGCGCCGCGTGGCGTGGAACCTCGTGTCTGACACCCCACCGCCGGGTCGCGGTGGTGCGGCCGGCAGGGCAGGTGGCGCCGGCGGGCGGGGAGCTGGTGCCGCTGCTCCGGCCGATACGTCGGCCACCGGCGGGCAGGGCGGCGTTCCATCGTGCACCGCACCAGCGGGTCGTGGTGGCGGCCGCGGTGGCGGCGGCCAGCGCGTGCCTAACGGTTCTTACACGGCCTCGATCGGCCGAATGGTGGGTACGACCGTCACAGCGATCGGTCCGTCCCAGTCGTTCATGGTGCTGCCATTGCCGCAGTAACGTCCAAACAGGTTGCCACGAGGGGCACGGAGGAAGTACTCCGTGCCCCTTTTTGACACGGCGGTTCAGGGGCCTGCGACGCGGCAGTTGTCTGGAATGCAACCACATCAGGTGAGCTGCCGCGAATGCCTCGATTCCTGCTTGTCCTGTCGTTGCTCGTGTTGTCGCTTGGCTGTTCAGATGCCGCGGGGCCCGACGGCGATGGCGTCCGCATTCGCATCGGCAACGACTCGGAGTCGTCCTTTACCAGCGTCGCGGTCACGTTTCCCGAGGATCAGGTCGACTACGGTTCCGTCGAAGCGGGGAGCACTAGCGACTACCGCCGGGTTTCCGTGGCGTATCGCATGGCGTACGTCGTCGTGCGCATCGGAAGCACGGAACAGCAGATCCAGCCGATCGACTACGTCGGTGAGGAACCGCTCGAACCCGGCCGTTACACCTATTCGTTGTCCTTTTTGGACGGCTACCTCCAGCTCGAGTTGAAGCGCGACGATTGACCCGGAAAACAGCGTCTGACCCCGTTTCTGGGTGGCGCTGGGGAGAGTTTGCGTCAGATTCACGCGCA
>CAMPKM010000341.1 GCA_946887155.1 uncultured Gemmatimonadota bacterium | reverse complement strand
CCGATCTCCCGATCTCCCGATCTAACGACCTAACGATTTCCCGATTCACCATGACCAGGTTAACCAGATCACTACTCCTCGCGGCGTTACTTCCAGGCGTGATGGGCGCACAGGACTCGACCCGGCAGCGTGAAACGCCGCCGGCGCCGGGAACGCCGAAGAACTTCCGGGTTCCGCCGAGGCGCACGTTCGCGCTGCCTAACGGGCTGCAGGTCACCCTCGTGCCGTTCGGGCGGGTACCCAAGGTCGCCGTCGAGCTGGAAGTCCGCACCGGGATCATCGACCAGGGGCCTGACGATGTCTCGCTGTCAGCCGTGATGAGCGACATGCTCCTCGAAGGCACCACGACACGCAGCGCGCAGGACATCTCCCGACAGGCCGCGGAGATGGGCGGGGCGGTGAACGTGACCCCGGGTTCGGAGGTCGTGGCCATCTCCGGCGAGGTGCTGAGCGACCGCGCGACGGTGTTCATTTCACTGCTCGCGGACGTCACGATGCATCCGCGATTCGATGAGGCCGACCTGAAGCGCACGCTCGACAAGCACTCCCGCAACAACGCCATCGCGCTGTCATCGCCCGGCACGCTCGCGCAGAAGCGATTCCGCGAGATCATGTACGGCAGCCACCCGTTCGCGAATGTCTTCCCGCCGGAGGAAATGCTTCGCGGCTTCACGACCGCGCGGGTGAAGGACTTCCACGCGAAGAACATGGGGGCGAGGCGCGCCCGCCTCTACGTGAGCGGAGTGTTCAACTCGCGCGACGTGGAGCAGGCCATCCGTGACGCCTTCGGCAGTTGGTTGGAAGGACCCGCGCCAACGGACAATGCGCCGGTGATCACGGCCAAGCAGCAGGTCGAGGTGATCGATCGCGCGAACTCGGTGCAGAGCAGCATCTGGATGGGGCTCCCGGTGGCCGATCCGTCCGACCCCGATTGGGTCAAGATGAACGTGACCGACGCATTGTTAGGCGGCGCGTTCGGCTCGCGCATCACGCGCAATATCCGCGAGGACAAGGGCTATACCTACTCGCCAGGCTCGTTCATCTGGACCCGCAAGGGCGCGTCGATGTGGGTCGAGACCGCCGACGTCACGTCGAACGTGACCGGGGCGTCGCTGACTGAAATCTTCAAGGAGATCGACCGCCTTCGCACCGAGGCGCCAGGCGAGGCCGAAGTCACGGGCATCAAGAACAACCTCGCCGGCGTGTTCACGGTCCAGAACAGCTCACGCTTCGGCCTGATCAACCAGCTCGAGTTCGTCGACTTGCACGGCCTCGGTGACGACTACGTCACCAACTACGTGAAGAACGTGCTCGCCGTCACGCCCGAGGAGGTTCGCGCGACGGCGGAGAAACACCTCGACCCGAAGAAGATCTCTATGGCCATCGTCGGGAACAAGAAGGAGATCGAGAAGCAGCTTGGTGAAACGAAAATCATCCCGCCTTGAGGAGCGAGTCTCCGCGGATAGCGCGAATCAATACGGAGCGCCTGGTTCGTAAGTATCGGCTGGATTCCTTCCGCCTCCGTCTTCGTTCATCGCGACGTGTTGACGCGCGTATTGCGGGACGGATCGAGGCAGCTCCGCAGCGTGGCCTCGTATTTGTCGAGATACTCGCTCACTCGCTTTCGCCGGTACTGCATGATGAAGCGAGGATGATCAACGACGAGCAGCCTGCCAAAAAACCGCTGCTCGTCGTTCAGCCGGTTCAAAAACGCATGGTTCTTGCCGGTGCCTAACACCACGGCGACATCGCGGCGCGCGCCGAATTCGAGCTGGTCGCGCATCTTCCTGATGATGTAGGGCTTGACCGCGTCCTGAAGCTGGCGATCGTCGTAGTAGTTGTAGTTCAATCCTCCGCGGGTGAACCCAACCGGCGAAGCCGCGGTGATGAAGAAGCGCCGGTAAAAAGTTCGTGCCCCGCCAAATCGGCCAATGACCTGCTCGATGAACTCGGCCGACAGTTCGCGACGCTTCGGGAACGAATTCGGGATGCCGATCTTCTCGAGCGACACGGGATCAGTGAACGGCACCGCCGTCGTACCGGCGCCGAATCGGCCCGGATTGATGCCGATGATGCACACCCTCGGCTTGTCGTCGCTGAAAAACCTCCGGTAGAACGTCTCCATGCACGCGCGCACGTCCGGCTCGCGGTAGGGAAACAGCACGTCGACGCCGAGGTCGCCGAGCCGAGGAGGTCTCAAACGGCGGTAGAACTGTATGACGTGCTCCGCGAACGTCACCAGGCTTACTTCTTCTTCGTCGCCGCTTTGCGTTTCGCGGGCCGTTTCGCTTTGCGTGGAGAAGGCTGGTCGTTTTCGGTGACCAGTTTCTTCGGCGCCGTCATTCGCCAGCCATCGCGCAGCAGCTCGCTGACCTCGTTCCAGTCAGGTGACCTGTCGAGGAAGACACCGATCCAGCCCGAGGGCCCCACGTACGGCGGCTTAAAGAACTTGTCAGGCTGTGCGCTCAACATGAGCGACTGGTTCTCCTTCGTAGCCTTGATCCACACCGACGAACGCCCGGACCCGTGATGATTCCCGTCGGCGGCGTACATCGCAAACAACTTGTTCTTCACGCGAAACGTGGGCTCGCCCCACGCTTCGACTTCGTGGGCGCCCGGAAGGGTGAGACAGATCTTGCGAAGCCTTGGCAGCGGAGTTGGCATGGCAGGATGGCGTAAAGCGACGGACGATCACATTTGATCGTTGGCCGCGCTCTTCCTCATTTGCTTGCGGAGTACCTGGAGCGCAACCACAGTGAGCGCGCCCGTTATGCCGCCCCGGATGCCCGCCGAAAGATTGAGATAAGCCCCAACCAGTCCGACCAGCAGGCCGATAACGACTCCGACACCGATCGCAGCAAAGATCAGCCGCTGGTTTGTTGTGATTGGCATTTGTCAGGAGGTTGCGGTGCCTGAAACTACGTCGCCCCGCAACTAATTGGGGTCAGACCCCGATTTCGGGTAGGGGGAAGGCGGGGACTGGTGTGTCGAACGCGGCGACTCTCCGACCCGACTCGAGCCCACCGGCCCATGCAACTCCGTCCCTTCCGAAGGCCCGCATCTATCGTTGTCGCTCTTGCTGTCCTCGCGGCATGCGGTGAAACCGGGCCTTCCGAGCCGCTGCCTCCCGCTGCCGTTACCAACGTCACTGGCGTCGCGTTGACGGGGCCCGCCGGGGAGCCGCTGGCGGAACGCGTGGTCGTCCGCGTGGCCGATGCATCCGGGAATCCGCTGCCGGGCGTCATGGTCAGCTTTGCCGTCGCTGCCGGTGGGGCCGCCGTCGATCCCGCAACCACCGTTACCGACAACGACGGTGAAGCTCGCACGCGCTGGACACTCGGCCTAACGCCTGGCCAGCAAACGCTGAGCGTGAACGCCGGCGGAACGCCGACAAACATACTGGCCACGGCTGGTTCGCCGCTGGTGGGGTCGCTGGCCGTAGATGCTGGAAACAACCAGACAGGAACGTCGGGCAGCGCGCTGGCGACGAACCCCTCGGTGCTGGTAAGGAACGCGGACGGCGCACCGGTGGCTGGTGTGACCGTGTTCTTCTCGGTCATGACTGGAGGCGGCACCGTCGCGTCGCCGTCGGCGGTCAGCAATGCACAGGGCATCGCGACCGCGGGTGACTGGGTCCTCGGCCCATCGAGCGGCACCCAACTGCTTTCGGCGCAGGTACCACAGTCCGGCGTGTCGAACAACCCGCTGATCTTTGCCGCGACGGCGGCGTCAGGCGCACCAGCGATCGTGATCGCACTCTCACCCACGCAACAGGTCGCGCAGGTCGGAACACTGGTCGCCAGCGCGCCGAGCGTCGTCGTCCGCGACGCGGGCGGCAATCCGGTGCCTGGCGTATCGGTCACGTTCGCCGTAACCGCGGGCGGCGGCCAGCTTCAGAATGCAATCCGGACCACGAATGCACAGGGCGTGGCCACCGTGACGTCGTGGCGCGTCGGCAACGCACCCGGCACGAACACGGTGATCGCCACGGTCGGTTCGCTCACACCGGTGACATTCTCGGCGACGGCGACGGCCGGGTCGCCGGCACAGTTGCAGAA
>CAMPKM010000340.1 GCA_946887155.1 uncultured Gemmatimonadota bacterium | reverse complement strand
GGGCGGCACAGGCCGGGGCTCCGTGTCATGGGAGAACTATCTCGACTGGCGCGCCCGCAATCACAGCTTCAGCGAACTGGCGCTGACGTCCTTCACGTCGAGCGCCAACCTCGGGAATACCGAGCGTCCGGAACGCCTCTCGGTGGCGCGCATCACCGCTTCCACCTGGCCGACCCTCGGCATTCGACCGCTCATGGGCCGCAACTTCTCGGCCGAGGAAGAAGCGCCCGGCGGGCCGACCGTGGCGATCATCAGCGAAACGCTCTGGAGATCGCACTACGACAGCGATCCAGGCATTCTCGGCAAGCTCGTCACCCTTGACGGTACCGCGCGCGAGATCGTTGGCGTCATGCCCGACCGCATCGTGTTCCCTAACGTGAGCACCGTGGTGCACGCCTGGCTCCCCATGCAATTCCGGCCGGTGCCGTCGGGCACGCGGGGAAGCCACCAGTTCCGCGTGGTTGGCCGGCTGAAACCCGGCGTGACGCGCGAGTCCGCGCTGCAGGACCTCAAGTCGGTGGCCGCACAACTCGAGCAGGAATATCCCGACGAGCAGGAAGGCCGCAGCGTCGTCCTCACGCCGCTCACCGACGCGTCGGTCGGCTTTGTGAGGGCGCAGCTCGGGATCCTCTTCGGGGCCGCCGCGCTGGTGCTGGTGATCGCCTGCGCCAACGCCGCCAGCCTTCTGCTGGCACGTGCCGCCGGCCGCGCGCGTGAAGTGGCCGTGCTGGCGGCGCTCGGCGCGAGCCGGGGCCGGGTCGCGCAGCAGTTCCTCACCGAAAGCGTGATCCTGTCGGTCATCGGCGCCGCCGCCGGCTTCGTGTTAGGCGTGCTGGCGGTGAAGGGCATCGTGGCGTCGGCCGGAACGCAATTGCCTCGCTCGCGGGAAATCGAATACGATGCGATCGTCGTCATGTTCGTGGCCGGCACGGTCATCCTGACGACGCTGCTGTTCGGCCTCGTGCCGGCGCTGCGGGCGACGCGCACCGATCTCTCCAATGGCCTGCGCGAGGCGGCGCGCGGCGCCAGCGGCGGACGGGCGACGGGCGCATTCCGTTCCGGACTGGTGGTGGCGCAGTTTGCCTTGTCGCTCGTGCTGCTCGCGGGTGCCGGCCTGCTCATCCGTACCTTTGGCGCGTTGATGGGCACCGACACGGGCATGCCGACCGAGCGGCTGTTGACGATGCGCATTCCGGTTCCCGTCGGTTCGGCGAAGTATCCCGGCGGAACCGCGGCGATCGCGCGATTCCACATGCCGCTGCTCGAACAGCTCAGGGCATTGCCGGGTGTAGAGGGCGCGGGAATGATTTCGCACATTCCGCTGCACGAGTATGGCTCGAACGGCAACTTCGACATCGTCGGGAATCCGCCGGTCAGTCAGGCCCAACGTCCCTTCGCGGAAATGCGGGTCGTGTCACCGGCATATTTCGACGCGGTGAACGCGGCCCTCCTGGCTGGACGTGAGTTCTCGGTCGCCGATGATTCGGCATCGCCAACCGTCGTCATCGTGAGCGATGTGCTGGCAAAGAGGTATTTCGGCAATCGAAGTCCTGTTGGCGAGCAACTGCAATTCGGAACCGCGAGCCCGACGAATCCACCGGCCATGATCGTGGGCGTGGTGCGCGGCGTCCGTCAGGCGCGACTCGACCAGGAGCCATTGCCCGAACTGTACTGGTCGATGAACCAGGCATTCTGGTCGCTCGGCGACATCGCGCTCGTGGTGAGGACGTCGGGCGACCCATCGCAGCTCGCCGTGCCGGTGCAAGATGTCATTCACCGAATCGATCCCGAGCAGCCCGTGTACCTGGTCCGAACGATGCAACGCGTGCTCTCGGATTCAATTTCGGACCGGCGTCTTTACATGCGACTGCTCGGGGCCTTCTCCGGGATCGCGCTGGTGCTGGCGATGGCGGGGATTTACGGCGTGATATCCTATTCGGTTACGCAGCGCACGCGCGAGTTCGGGATTCGCCTCGCGTTAGGATCGGAGAGCCGGCGTCTCAGGCGGATGGTCGTGTGGGATGGCGTCAGGCTGGCGGGGATCGGTCTCCTCATCGGCATTCCCGCCGCGGTGGCGGCGACCAGGCTTCTGCGCGGTGTCGTGTATGGAGTGTCTCCGGTTGATCCGCTCACGTTCGGCGCGGTGGCTGTCGTACTCGGCGCGGTTGCGCTCGTGGCGAGCTATGTCCCCGCTCGTCGTGCGTCGCGGGTCGATCCCATCATCGCAATGCAGACGGAATGAGGGAGCAGGGTTGCGCGCACGGCGCCGTCAACGATCTGCCGTACGCAAAGCGCCAGCACCAGCAGTTCTGTCCTAACGAGCGACGTTCTCGAAACGGATACGGTTCTGGCGGCGAGGCAAGCGGCACGTTTCCTTTGAAGCATGAATCGAACACGCTTCGCATCAATGACGACCTTGCGCGCAATTGTCATCGGATCCGCACTTCACGGGTGGGGACTCCAATCTGCCCTCGCCCAGAACCCCGACACTCGCTGTGGCGCGTCTCCCAGGCGGGCAGCGCACGCCACCGCCTACGATGCCTCACGAGGCCGGATCCTCCTGTTCGGAGGAGAGGATGGATCGGCGTTCAGCAACGCGTTATGGAGCTGGAACGGGTCGGCATGGCAATGCGTGCGAAGTGACGGTCCTTCGGCGAGGCGCGACGCGGTCATGGCCTACGATCCAGTGCGACAGGTGCTCGTTCTCCACGGTGGACGTGCGGGTCCCGCGGTTTTGCAGGAAACGTGGGAATTGCACGCGTCCGGGTGGGTCAGGAAAAGCACGACGGGACCGACAGGTGATCCGCATCCGGTGATGGCCTACGACAACGCGTCTGGTGCAATCCTGCTCTTCGCGGGGCTCGGCGACGATAGGCCAGCGCGTGCCACGTGGCGGTGGGATGGCGTGCGGTGGAGCAGGAGCGGCGATGGGCCTGACGGCGAATTCCCGAATGCGTTGCTGCCCGGCGCGGCAACATTGGCCACGGCACGGCGCGCGGAGGGAACGTTCAATCTCGTGCTGTATGATCGCCGCGAGAGCACATGGGTCGCTCGAGCGACAACGGGTGCGGCACCGGCGTTCAGTCCACAGGCGCCGATGGCCCGGACACGAACCGGCGCGTTGCTGTACGCCGGATTCGAACCTGGAGGATCGGTGAGCACCTGGATCCTCGAGGGAAATACGTGGCGGCGTCACACCGGCGAATCACCGAGCCGACGCCGAGGGGCGAGCATGACGTTCGACGAACGCCGGGGTGTCGTGGTGCTGCACGGTGGCGACGACGGCGCACGCGTGCTCGACGATACCTGGGAATGGGACGGGTCCAACTGGCGTCGCGTGGCTCCGTGACCCGTCCAATCTATTTCATGGATTGAACCAGTAACTCACCTTGAGCAGGATCCGGTTCCGCTGGTCGTCGTGCAACAGGTCGCGGAACCCTTGCGAGACGTCGAACTCCGGACTCGGATCGAACGCGCTTCGTCCGTGCGCCCAGGCGAGGTACATCGTCGAACCCGCGCGATACTCCCAGCGCAGGACGAGGTTGGCGCGAAGGGAGCGCAGGTTGAAGTCGGGATTCGCGAACGTCGTCGCTGGCGCGGGGCCGGCGCCATCCGCGTCGACCCGATACGTGAGGGTAGCCGAGTCATAGGCAATCGTGGACGCGCCATCCTGCCCATATACGAGGAACTGGAATTTCTCAGGTCGCGTGAACGACTTGATGCCGGTGTATTCGACCGCTGACACGAACGGTTGCGCGTACAACTGCAGCGACACGGTCGGGCTCAGGGCCATATCCGTGCGCACCGTCATGTCGAAAGATCGCTGTGTCAGGTCGGACACGATGTAGCGTCGCCCGTAGGTGTCGGTCGCGGTTGGGTCGTCGACGGCGGTGATGTACCCCGCCGCCGAGTGCACCGTGCTGACCGTGGGAGCGAGTGAGACACTGAGGGCGCTCGAAGGCCGCATCGAGAGCGTGGTGGCGAAGGTGTTCGAATAGCCACCAGACTTGTTGCGAACGGCGCCGACGAATGCGTCGACGACGGTTGATCGGCGGGAATCCGAGG
>CAMPKM010000339.1 GCA_946887155.1 uncultured Gemmatimonadota bacterium | reverse complement strand
TTCGAGTTGTTCGCGCGGCCAGTCGTCAGGCGCATGCTGGGGCACACCCGCCTGTTCCGGCGCCCGGTGCCCGCCCTGCTCGAGGAACCGGTGTCGATCGGCGCGAAACTCATGCACTTCCTGCGCGCCATCACGCGCATTCGTGAAGACGGGGTCCTGACCGTGAGGCTCACGGGTCCCCAGGGATCGGGCATCCTTACGTCGATGTCGCAGGCCAACGCGTTGCTGGTCGTGCCCGAAGATCGCCAACGCGTGGACGCAGGTGAACGCCTGAACGTGTTGCCGCTCTCGGAAGACGCGCAGCTGGCCGAGGCGTTCGCGTTGTGAATGACGCGCGCGAGCTGCTCTCGAGGTTTGACACCACGACGCTGCAGATGGAAATCGAAGGCGAGTCATATGCGCTCGTCCATCCGCGTGATGCTGACGCGCTCATCGACGAGGCGGCGTTCAATCGCGACGAGCGACTGCCATACTGGGCGGACATCTGGCCGGCGTCGATCGCACTCGCTCGGGCGGTTCGCGCCTTGGACGGCACCAAACAGTCTTTGCTCGAATTGGGCTGCGGCATCGGGCTCGTGGCCTCGGCGGCATTGCGCGCCGGATTCGACGTCACCGTGTCGGACTATTACGACGACGCACTGGCGTTCGCGCGGCTCAACGGCAAGGCAAACGCCGGTCGCGAGCCGCACACGCTCGTCCTCGACTGGCGGCAACTGCCGAACCATATACCGGCGTTCGATTTCGTAGTGGCTTCCGACGTCTTGTACGAACGCATCCTCGGCCCGGTGGTTGCTCGCACGATTGCCACCACGCTCTCCAGGACCGGCCGCGCGCTCATCGCTGACCCTGGCCGCGTCGGTTCACCGGAGTTCTTCGGTGCGTTGCACGACGTCGGACTGAAGCACGTCGGCGCATCGGTGGTAACGGTGTCGCTCCGCGGACGCGATCAGGCGGTCACGGTCCACGAAGTCGTCCGGCAGAGGTAAACCGAAGAAAGGGGGTCAGACCCCAATGTTGCGAAAACGCGCCGACCCGAAGGCCGGCGCGTTCATCCTACTCGCTTACGGCTTCTTGTCGGCGCAACCCTGCGCTTCCAGCGAGAGATCGCGACCCTTTGAACGTCCGGACAGCCACACCTGGGCGATGTGCGAGTGTGACGCACCCTTGTCGTCAGAGCACGAGACCATCGTCGTCGTCACGGTCAACCGCACAGTATCCTGGTCAGTCACGAGGAAACTGTACTCGTTGATTGAACCGTTTTGCGTGGGGGCGGTGAACGGAAAGGTCAGAGAATCGTTCGCACGATGGCGAAAGACGACACCAGTTGGCGAAATGTCTCCGCTCCACTTTCCGTCCTTCGCCATGAGCGTGAACGATTCAACCGGCGGTGCCGCCGCGGCAGCTGCTGCCGCCGAGTCCGGCATCGCTTCTTCCGCCGGGGCACAGGCCGCGATCACGGTCACAGCAGTCAGGAAAGCCGCGATTTTGAAGGCAGGTCCGTTGCGCATCGGATTCTCCAAGGTACTCGTGTGGGTTTCAGGGGCACGGCCGCTCAGGTACCGGCCGCCACAAAATTGCACTCCTGAACACGAAACCGAAACAGCCGGAAGCGTTTTATCTGAGCCTCGTGGCGACGATTTCCGCAATGTCCTGCACAGCCGCTTCGCTCCCGACCGCCCGGGCGCCGTCGCTGATCATCGTCAAACAGAACGGACAGGCCACCGCCAGCGTTTCGGCGCCCGTCGCCAATAGCTCCTCGGTCCGCTCGACGTTGATCCGCTTCCCGATCCGCTCTTCCATGAACATCCGGCCGCCACCGGCGCCACAGCACAGGCCCCGATCGCGCGTGCGAGCAGGCTCGACCAGAGTTACCACCGGCAACGCGCGGCGAATCGTGTCCCGCGGCCCATCGTAGATGTCGTTGTAGCGCCCCAGGTAGCAACTGTCGTGATACGCGACCACCAGCGACTTCCCCGAGTCGGTATCGAGCGGCACACGCCCCTCATCGAGCAGCCGCGAGAGGTATTCAGAGTGGTGGATGACCTCGAACGTGCCGCCGAGTTGCGGGAATTCGTTGCCGATCTGGTGGAAGCAATGCGGACAGTGCGTGACAATGGTCGTGACGCCGTATCCGTTGAGCGTGTCGATAGCCTGCTTCGCCAGCATCTGGTAGAGGTACTCGTTCCCCATCCGTCGCGCGGGATCGCCGTGGCAACTTTCCTCCTGGCCGAGGATCGCGAAGCGGATGCCCGCGGCCTTGAGGATCCGTGCGAAGGCGACCGTGACCTTCTTGGCACGATCGTCGAACGACCCCATGCAGCCGACCCAGAAGAGGATGTCGGGGCGCTCATTGCGTGCGGCCAGCTCCGCCATCGTCGGGATGTCGAGTCCTTCCGCCCATCGCGCGCGATCGGCCGGCTGGAACTTCCATGGTGAGCCGTTGCGTTCCAGCGACTCGAACGCCGGCTGAATCTCTTCCGGGAAACGCGACTCGGTGAGCACCAGTCCGCGACGAAGCTCGTTGATGATCTCGAGCTGGTCGATCGATACCGGACATTCGTACACGCAGGCTCGGCAGGACGTGCAGGCCCAGAGTTCTTCTTCGGTGATGTACGTGTCCGTCAGCCGCCGGTCGGGCGCCAGTTCGAGCGTGGCGTCGCCGAACAGCGGCTGCGCGAAGACGTCGTTGCCACCGACGATGGCCGGCGCCACCTCCGACAGTCGCTCGCGTGTGTTGATGACGATTTTTCGCGGGGAGAGCGGCTTGCCGGTGATGTTGGCCGGACACACCGCCGTACAGCGCCCGCATTCCGTGCAACTGTACCCATCGAGGAGGTTCTTCCACGTCAGGTGCGTCACGTCCGAGGCGCCGAACTGCTCGGTGTCGGCCTCGAGGTCCATCGGCTTCATCGCGCCGATGATACCCGGGCCGCTGGTGTTCGACAGGAACGTGTTAGGCAGCGAGACGATGACGTGCAGGTGCTTCGAGTACGGCAGGTAGTTGAGGAAGACGAGCAGGATGATCGCATGCGTCCACCAACTCGCGTTGCGCAATGCGTCAGCCGTGCCGGGTGACATGCCGGAGAACGCCATCGCAACCGGAGCCGACAACGGCTGGACGACCATCGGCAGGTGTGGTTCCACGATGCGATCGAACGCCGACGTCATGATCAGCGTGATCATGAGTCCGGCGATCATCGACAGGATCAGGATCGCATCACCGGAATGGACGTTGTCGCCTTGCAGCCGCCGGGGCTTCACGACGATGCGACGGTAGAGCAGGATGGAAACCGCGACCAGAACAAATGCGGCGAATCCTTCCTGCGACAGCGCGAACAGCGCGTACGGTCCGCTGGGCAGCCAGTTCCGGAAGGCGAGACCGGGGAAGGCGCCGGCAACAAGAATTTCTGCGCTGCCAACGGTGAGGACGACAAAGCCCCAGAAGACCAGCGCGTGGAGCGGACCGGCGACGGGATCGCGGAGAATTTTTCGCTGGAAGATGCCTATCGAGAGCAGGTTCCAGATGCGCTTGCCGACGTCATTCCACCGTGGCTCGTCCTTGCCGATCCGGAGGAACCGATACAGTCGCTGCGCACTGAATGAAAACGCAGCTACCGCTATGACAAGAACGAACAGGAATGCGGCGTTGGATGGCTCCATGCCGTAAGGTAGGCACCGAAAAACCAATTAACCACAGAATCGCGCGGAGACGCACCGAGGCGTCCGCGAGCGCATGCGCGTGCTTCTGCTCACCGCCCCCGGACTCTGGCCTTCGGCAGCTACCCTTTCGACTTGACCTCGCGAATGGCAGCCGTGAGCGCAGGCACGACTTCGAAGACGTCACCAACGATGCCGTAGTCGGCGACCTTGAAGATCGGCGCGTCCTTGTCCTTGTTGATCGCCACGATCGTGCGCGCCGTGCGCATGCCGGCGAGATGCTGGATGGCGCCGGAGATGCCAACGGCAACGTAGAGATCCGGACTCACCTGCCGGCCCGTCTGGCCGATCTGGTCGCTGTGCGGGCGCCAGCCTTCGTCGGTCACGGCACGCGTCGCGCCAACCGCCGCGT
>CAMPKM010000338.1 GCA_946887155.1 uncultured Gemmatimonadota bacterium | reverse complement strand
TACTGTCGACCCAGGCGACGTCGGGGCCGAAGCGCGCCCGGCCGTCGATGTCGATATCCCAGTTGTTGCCGCCAGCCACCGGCGGCACATCGGACGCGGCCGACGCCATCCGTACGCCCGGCAGTGCGGCCATCTGCTCGATCAGCCGCTGGTAGAACGCCGTCGTCGCGTCGTTGTCGTATCGCGCAAGGGGAAGGGAAAGGTCAACGGCCAGGACCTTCTCGGCGCGGAATCCGGGGTCGCTGCCCCGCAGTTCGCGGAAACTCCGCAACAGCAGTGTCGCGCCGATCACGACCACGACCGCAAGCGCCACCTCAGCGGTCACCAGCGTTCGACCGAGTCGCTGGCGATGGCCGCCCGTGCCACCGCGACCGCCCTCCTTCAGCGTCGATTGCAGTTCCGTGCGCAGGAGGTGGAGCGCCGGCGCAAACCCGAAGAGGATCCCCGTGACCATGGCGAGGATGAGCGTCACGATGCCTACCGTGGCGTCCAGGCGAATCTCCTGAAAGCGCGGGATCGCCTCCGGATTCACGCTGAGCAGGAGCTTCATTCCCCACCAGGCGAGCACCATGCCTCCGGCGGCGCCGATGAGGGCCAGCACCGTGCTTTCCGTCAGCAGTTGCCGGAGGATGCGACGCCCGCTCGCGCCTAACGCGAGACGCACCGCCACCTCCTGCTGGCGGGCTTCGCCCCGCGCCAGCAACAGGTTCGCCACGTTGGCACAGGAGATCAGCAGCACCAGTCCCACCGCGCCCAGCAGGATCATCAACGGCAAACGGATATCCCCGACCATTTCGTCGAGCATCGAGACGGCGGTCGCGCCATAGCCCATGGATTCCGGGTATGCTTGCCTGTATTCCTGCGCAGTGCGCCGGGTGAGCACGTCGAGCTCACGCTTCGACTGTTCGATGCTGACCGCCGGCCTGAGGCGGGCCACGACGCTGAGGTAATTGCTGGCGCGTCCGGCGAGGCTGTCCGGGTTGATGTAGTGTGGTACGATCGCCTGCGCCCGATAGATCGTGACGCCGGGTGGCAGGATGCCCACGACGCGACGGTTTCTCCCGTTGATCTGCAACACCCGGCCAAGGAGTGTCCGGTCGCCACCAAAACGGTTCTGCCAGAGCTCGTGCGTGATGATCACGACCGGCTCGACGCCCTCACGTCCTTCCCGCGGCTCGAAGTTGCGGCCGTACAGTGGCTGGATGCCGAGCACCGGCAGGAGATCGTAGGTGGCGGCCAGCCCGCGTAATCGTTCGGGTTCGCCGTCTCCCGTCAGCGTCAGGCTCGATCCGCTGAACGCCGCCGCATTCTCGAACACGTGCGCCAGCCCCTTGTAGTCCATGAATTCGGGCTGGGACACGGCGTAGCGCTCGGTGCCCGATCCACGGAATGACGTGAACACCCGGACCAGCCGACCCGGATCCGGGTAGGGGAGCGGCCGCAGCAGGACGCCGTTGACGACCGAAAAGATGGCCGTGTTTGCGCCGATGCCTAACGCCAGCGTCAGCACGGCAACGATGGTGAAGCCCGGATTGCGGCGCAGGGCGCGTCCAGCGTAACGCAAGTCCTGTTTCATCGCATCCCACAGGTCGGCCCGCCGCTGGTCCTGTTCCTCGAGTTTCACGATCGTCTCCAGTTGTTGGCGGGCCTTGCCCAGGTCGCCGAAGCGTCGCATCGCTTCCGCCCGGGCGTCTTCGTCGTTCATTCCGAGCGCCCGGAATTCGTCGATGCGCGACTCGATGTGGAATGACAGTTCGTCTTCGGCGTCGGCGCGCGGGTCGTTCTCCCAGAAGCGGAGATAGCGGCGCCACTTTGGTCCGGTCATGGCATCAGGTCGGCGCGACGGTTGCACTCAGGACCTTCGACACCGCCTGCGAGAACAGCGACCACGTCGACGATTCGGCGCGCAACTGCTTCCGTCCTTCCGCCGTGAGCCGGTAGTACTTCGCGCGGCGATTGTTTTCCGAGAGCCCCCACTCGCTCTGGACCCATTTGCGTCGTTCCATGCGGTGCAAGGCGGGGTAGAGCGACCCTTCCTCGATGTGCAGCACGTCATCCGTCAGCTCCTGAAGGCCGCGGGCGACGCCATAGCCGTGCCGCGGACCCCAGCTCAATGTCTTCAGCACCATGACGTCCAGCGTTCCCTGCAACAGGTCGATGGGCGCTGCCATTTTTTTGCTCCCCAAGAACGTCTATGGGAATAGAGACGATGTCCGCAGCTTCCGTCAAGTTGGGAACGATTACCGCTGCTGGCGATAAAGGCGGGTTACAGCCTGAACACGGACGACGCGGATTTCGTGGAATTACGCTGATTGAGCACGCCGTGAAGGGCCTTACGGGATCGTGGGCGGGATGAGGTCGCTGAAGCGGCCCTTCACGGCGTGCTCAATCCGTGAAAACCCGCGAAGCCCCCGCGTCACCCGCGTTCAAGCCGTATCCGCTCGTATCGCAGTAAGCCGTATCCGCTCGTATCGCAGTAAGCAGTATCCGCTCGTATCGCAGTAAGCAGTATCCGCTCTTATCGCAGGTAAAAAGGAGGACCATGCCCGGCGTGGATCGTCGTTACACCACGGTTCCGCAGCAGCTGCCAGCTCCCGGCGACCTTCGCAGCATCTTCGCTTGCCACTCTCGACTCCATAGTCAGGTCGCCGGTGAAGGCGACACCGGTGTCGAGCACGAGACTGACGCTGTCATCCGAATGGCCTGGCGTGTGAACGATCTCGCCGGCGATACCGATCGCGGCGAGGAACGACCGGCTCTCGGCACAGGAAATGACGACGTTGTCGCGCGTCGAGATTTCGGTGTAATTGTCCGCCGGCTTCGTCCACTGCTTCATCAGCGGAATCGCGTGCACCTGCTCCTGCATGACGAGCAGCGGCACACCCCGGCGCTTGAGATCTTCCGCGGCGCCGGCATGATCGATGTGGTAGTGCGTGGCGAGCCCGTAGCGGAGTTCATCGAGCGGCACGCCCATGCGCTCGAGGTTCGCGAACAGGGCTCCGGCCATTCCCGGCCAACCCAGGTCGACCAGCAGGCGATTCCGCCCGGCACTCACGACCCAGAAATTCGTGGAGCGGTAGCCGACGTTGACGATGGTGGGAGAAACAAAACTGGCCACGGAAGGAAGGTACCCTCCGTGGCCAGTCGAAAGGTCAGTTCACCGTGCCGCGCACGTGACCTTGGCGTGGATGGGCGTGTACAGGCTCCACGTCAGCGCTCCGACCAGGCCGTTCACAAAGCTCATTTCAGTTTCAACCTTGTGAACACCGTTCGGACACTGCTCCTTCACGTTGAGTTCAGGCGGCGGGACCAGGCCGTACACGAATGAGTTCTGCCACGGTTTATCGACAACGGTCGGGGAAAGCGCCGTTCCTGAAATGACCGTGATGTGGTAGCAGCCACTCAACAGCGCCGCTCCCAGGACCAGCACCAGGTATCTTGTGCGCATTGGCACACCTCGCGGGGCGAAAGGGTTAGTGCTGGACATTGAGGAGCACCGGTTGATGCGTCCGCGCCGAATAGGCGATCGCCTCGGCCCACACCTCGGACCTCATTTCGGGCGATGCGTCGGCGGCGACGGTGAACTCCCGCATTCCGGATCCGCGAGCCGTCCCTGATGCGCAGGTGACCTTCACGTCACGCGGAGTGAAGATCCCGAGCGTGAGGCCGCTGACCAACCCGTTCAGGAAGGTCATCTTCGTCTCCACGGTGGCGATCCCGCTGGGACAGTTCTGTGTTACGTCGATCGGCGTGGCCGGGACGAGTCCCCATAACCAGGTCGCCGTCCAGGGCTTCTCCACCACGGTCGTACCCGGACTCATTCCAGTCTGGACTACCTGATGATAGCAGGCGGGCAGGATGACCAATCCCAGCGCAAGCAACATCGATGCTTTGGCTTTCATGGGCGATGCCTCGGACACACGGTTCCTGGATCAAAACGCGAGGCGTGATCATGACAGCGCCGGGACAGCCGCGCAAGGACCGGCGATCCGCCGGGCCTAACGTCCACGGAGTCCAAACGCCTCCATGGCTGAAAACAGAACTGGCCACGGGAATCACAATCCCGTGGCC
>CAMPKM010000337.1 GCA_946887155.1 uncultured Gemmatimonadota bacterium | reverse complement strand
GGGCGGCGATCTTCACCATCTCCGCTTCGCCCATTCCGCGCGTCGTGACCGCCGGCGTACCGATGCGAATGCCGCTGGTCACGAAAGGCGACTGCGTTTCACGCGGCACCGTATTCTTGTTCACGGTGATGCCTGCCCGGTCGAGTGCCTGCTCGGCCGCCTTGCCAGTGAGGTTCTTGTTTCGCAGGTCGACCAGCATCAGGTGGTTGTCGGTACCGCCAGACACCAGGTGATAGCCAAGGGAAGCGAGAGCCTTGGCCAGCGTGTCGGCGTTGCTGACAATCCTGCCGCAATATTCCTTGAAGCCCGGTGATTGCGCTTCCCTGAACCCCACGGCCTTGGCGGCGATGACATGCTCGAGCGGACCGCCCTGCGACCCCGGGAACACGGCCTTGTCGATGGCCTTCGCATGATCCGCCTTGCAGAGGATCAGTCCCGCGCGTGGGCCGCGTAGCGTCTTGTGCGTGGTGGTCGTGACGACGTCGGCGTGAGGGACCGGAGACGGGTGGTGGCCGGTGGCGACCAGCCCGGCGATGTGCGCCATGTCGACCATGAAGATCGCGCCGACCTCCGTCGCGATCTCGGCGAACGCGGCGAAATCGATGATCCGCGGATACGCGCTCGCACCGGCCAGGATGAGCCGCGGCTTTTCCTTCCGGGCCACGTCGCGCATCTGGTCGTAATCGATGTAGCCGGCGTCGTTGACCCCGTAATGCACTGCGCGATACAGGAGCCCGGAGAAATTCACCGGCGAGCCGTGTGTCAGGTGTCCGCCTTGCGACAGGTCCTGCCCGAGCAGCGTGTCGCCCGGCTTCAGGAACGCCAGGCAGGCCGCGAAATTCGCCGACGCGCCGGAGTGCGGTTGGACATTGGCGTGATCGGCGCCGAAGAGCGCCTTGGCGCGATCGATCGCGATCTGCTCGACCTGGTCGACGATCTCGCACCCGCCGTAGTAGCGCTTGCCCGGGAGTCCCTCAGCGTACTTGTTCGTGAGCGGACTGCCCATGGCCTCGAGCACCGCGGGCGAAACGAAGTTCTCGCTGGCAATGAGCTCGAGACCATCGGTCTGCCGCTCGATCTCCTTGTCGATCAGGCGCGCGATCTCGGGGTCCGCGTCTCGCAGCGCGGCACCAGGCGGACAGCGATCCCACTCATTCCAGCCATTCATTTCGAGGACTCCTCACGTTCGATTTTTTCGACGCGACGCGTATGACGTCCGCCGTCGAAGTCGGTCGACAGGAACACGTCGAGGATCTTTCCCGCATCCTCGGGCGAAAGAAATCGCGACGGAAGGACCAGGACGTTTGCGTCGTTATGCTTCCGGGACAGCTCGGCGATCTCCGGTGACCACACCACGGCGGCGCGGACGTGGGGATGCCGGTTCGCGGCGTACGCCATGCCGAGACCGGTGCCGCAGAGCAGTACCCCGCGCTTCACGTCACCGCGTGACACCATGTCGGCCAGCGGATGCGCGTAATCCGCGTAGTCGGTCGAGGCCAGCGAGTCGGTACCGAGATCCTTCACCTCGTACCCATGTGCCTTGAGCCAGGTCTCGAGCTGTTCTTTCATCTCGAAACCGGCGTGGTCGCTGGCGATAGGAATGACTTCGGACATTTCAGATGGCGAATGGCGGAGGCGGATGGCCGAGCGGAACGGAATGGCTATTTGTCCGAACCTAGCATGCGGCTCCGATCAGAAATAGATCCTGATCCATCCGCGCGGTACTCCGCCTTCCGCGGTCAGCCTTCCGCGATCTGTTTGCTCATGTTCGCTGGCGATGGGGCCGGGTCCGCACCATTTCGCGGATTGCTTCGATACGCCGCACGGCGAGTCGATCGGCCGCAACATATGTCGGAATGCCGAACTCCTCGGCGATCTCGAAGACACCCAGCGTCGTGTCGAAAATCTCGTCCGCCTTGCGGAGCGCGCGGTCACGGGTCCAGCCGGCGACTTCGCCATAGACGTTGATGACGCCACCGGCGTTGGCGACGTAGTCGGGCGCATAGGTAATGCCGCGTGTAGCGAGTTCATCGCCATGGCGCTGTTCCAGCAACTGGTTATTCGCGGCACCGGCCACGATTTCTACCTTCAATTGGGGAATCGTCTCGTCGTTGATGATTCCGCCAAGGGCGCAAGGCGCGAAAATGTCGCCGTCCTGCGCATAGATCGCCGCCGGCTCCACGGCCCTGGCCTTCAACTCGCCGACGGCCCGATCGATCCGGACCTTGTCGATATCGGTGACGACGAGTTTCGCGCCGGCCGCCGTCAGTTCACGGCAGAGATGCAATCCGACATTGCCCAGTCCCTGGACGATGACCGTCTTGCCGTCGACCGACTCCGTGCCCCATCGCGCTTTCGCCGATGCCTGGATCGCGCGAAACACGCCGCGCGCGGTCACTGGCGACGGGTCGCCCGACTTGTTCTCGAGACCGGCGACATGGTTCGTCTCCATGTGGACGAAATCCATGTCGGCCGTGCTGGTGCCGACGTCTTCAGCGGTGATGTAGCGGCCGCCGAGCGATTCGACGAAACGGCCATGGGCGCGGAAGATCATCTCGCGCCGCGTAGTGCGGTTATCGCCGATGATCACGGCCTTTCCGCCACCGAGGTTCAGGCCGGCAACGGCATTCTTGTACGTCATTCCACGGGCCAGCCGAAGCGCGTCGACGACCGCCTCCTCTTCGTTGGCGTAGTTCCAGAAGCGCGTCCCGCCGAGCGCGGGACCCAGCGTGGTATCGTGAATCGCGATGATGCCGCGATAGCCTGACGATTGATCGTAGCAGAAGACCAGTTGCTCGTGGCCCATCTGCGTCATCTGGGAAAGTGACATGACCTGCCGATGTGAGGTGTAAAAGGAGCGAACCGGTTCATCGCGCGTACAGCTCGCGCGCAATGACGATACGCTGGATCTCGGACGTGCCCTCGTAGATCTGCGTGACCTTGGCGTCGCGGAAGTACCGCTCTACCGGATAGTCCGTCACGTAGCCATAGCCACCGAGGATCTGGATCGCCTCGGTGGTGACGAACATCGCCGTCTCGCTCGCCATGAGCTTGCTCATGGAAGCAAACTGCGTGATCGGTTCGCCGCGATCTTTCGTGGCGGCAGCCGCGTACAGCAGCGCACGCGATGCGGTCACGCGTGTCGCCATGTCGGCCAGCTTGAACTGGATCGCCTGGAACTCCTTGATCGGCTTGCCGAACTGCCGGCGCTCGGCGGCGTAATCCACCGCCACTTCCAGCGCGGCGCGCGCGATACCTACGGCCTGGGCGGCGATGCCGAGTCGGCCGTGTTCGAGCGACTGCATCGCGTAGATGAATCCGTGGGATGGATCGCCGACGAGGTTGGCCGCCGGCACCCGCATGTCGTCGAAGTGGAGCTGCACGGTGGGCGACGAGCGCAGCCCGAGCTTGTCCTCCTTGCGTCCGACACGGAACCCGGGAAGGTCCGGCGTGACGATGAACGTGCCGATGCCGCGGGCACCCTTGTAATCGTCAGGCGAATCGGTGCGCGCGAGGGCGAGGATGGCCCCGGCCTCGCTGCCATTCGTGACCCAGGCCTTCGTGCCGGTGAGGATCCAGTCGTCGCCGTCCCGCACCGCCCGCGTACTCAACGCCGCCGCATCGGATCCGGCACCGGGCTCCGACAGGGCAAACGCGCCCAGTATCTCTCCCCGCGCCATCTTCGGCAGGAAGCGCTGGCGCTGCTCGTCCGACCCGTATCGCAGGATCATCTGCGTCGGCAGCGAATTGTGCACGCTCATCAGCACCGCCGCCGAGGCGTCGACCGCCGCGATTTCCTCGAGCGCGACCAGGTAGGTGCGGGAGTCGAGTCCGAGCCCGTCGTATTCCTCGGGCAGCAGCATGCCAAGGAAGCCTAACGCGGCGAGCTTGGGGACGAGCGTGTCGTCGAAGCGTGCGTCTCGATCCCGCTCGCCAATCCCGGGCACCAGTTCCTCGCGCGCGAAGTCCCGCGCGGCTTGCTGTATCGCGCGCTGTTCTTCAGTCAGCGGAATGAGGGCCCAGGACATGGTTGGGAATGGGGAATCGGGAATCGGGAATCGGGAATCGGGAATCGGGAATCGGGAGGTCGTGAGATCGGGAGT
>CAMPKM010000336.1 GCA_946887155.1 uncultured Gemmatimonadota bacterium | reverse complement strand
GTGTGAGCCTGACCCTAAGCCGCACCACAATACGGCTATCTGGGAGGTTCGTCCACGTGCCCCAAGCGCCAGGAACCCCAAGTTCGGGGTCAGACCCGGGGTCAGACCCCGGGTCTGACCCCGAACTTGGTGACGCCGGAACGGCTACTTCTTTCGCTTGGCGGTGCGGCGTGGTGCCGATGCCGTCTTCCGCTTCTTCGGCGCGGCCTTCTTTTTCCGCGGCGGAGCCTTCTTCTTGGCCTTCACCATGGTACGCGTCGTCGCCTTCGCGGTCTTCTTTACCTTGGCCTTTCTCGACGCCGGCCTCGGAGCGGATTTTTTCGCCGTAACCTTCTTCTTCGGCCTCGCTTTGCGCACGGCAGCGCGGACCCGGTCGGCAGCCTTTTTCACGACCGACTTCACCGCCTTCGCCGCCTTCGCCGCGATGGGCGGCGCTGCCTGATGCAGAGCGAATCCTGCTCCCTGCGGATCGCCGAGGATCGCGATTGAGCCGCCGGGGATGTCCATCTGCGGCCGATGGATGAATCCACCGTTCTGCGTCGCTGTCTCCACCGCACTTGCAACGTCCTTGACGTGCATGTACACAAGCCAGAACGGATGCATGCCCTTGTACTCATCATTCATCGTGAACATGCCGCCGTACATGCTCCCGGTTCGCTTCTCGCCGAACATGTAGTACATGTCTCCGGCGCCCATGTCCATTTCGCTGATCTTGTCCCAGTTGAAGAGCGCGTTGTAGAACTGGGCGGCCTGCTCGTGGTCGTGCGTCATCAGCTCGTGCCACGACGGCTTGCCCATGACCGGCTTGCCGTTCCACGCCACCGACTGGTTGAACGACTTGTAGATGCCGAACATCGCTCCCTGCGGGTCCCGGACCACGGCGAAGCGGCCAGTACCGGGAATGTCGTCCGGTCCGGCGACGATCGCCGCGCCTAACGACTTCGCCTGCTCGGCCGTGGCATCGACGCTGTCGGTCTCGATGTACGGCATCCAGTTCGGCGGTGTCCCCTGGGCCTTCATCTGGTCGTTGAGACGGTAGATCCCGGCGAATGGAACGCCGTCGCTCGTCCACATTGTGTAGTTGTCGTCAAAGCGCTGCGTGCCCCAGTTCGTGAACCGGGGATAGAACCTGATCGCCGCTTCGGGATCGGGCGTGGTGAGTTCGTACCAGACGAATTGACCGTGCATGGGATGCGGTTGGTGGAGGTGAATGTCAGCCGGTCATAAAGGGAGCCTGTCACAGGCCGCTCGTCCAGCGTTCCACGCGACGACGTGACGAAACGTGGGCCCGCGACTTCGACGCGAACGGCTGCCACAGTCCCGCTCGGCGCTCAATCCCGCCCGGAGCGCGGGAGCCCGGGGCAAAGCGAAGGGGTAGGAGCGGACAGCCCACTGCTCCCACCACATGCGACTCCTCCTGGTCGAAGACGATGCCACGGCCGCCGAGCTCCTGGCCCGGGGCCTGCGCGAGAACGCGTATGCGGTCGACCTGGCCGGGGACGGCCCGTCTGCGCTCGACAGGGCGATGTTGTACCGGTATGACCTGATCATCCTCGATGTCATGCTTCCCGGCATCGATGGCCTGGAAGTCTGCCGGCGGCTCAGGAATCGCGGCGCCGCGGTTCCCATCCTCATGCTTACCGCGAGGGGAGGCGTGGATGACAGGGTCGCTGGACTCGATGCCGGCGCCGACGACTACCTGCCAAAGCCGTTCGACTTCACCGAACTGCTGGCCCGGGTCCGGGCACTATCGCGCCGCGGTCCGGTACTCGGTCCGACCGTACAGCGCGTCGGCGATCTTTCGATCGATACACGGACACGCCGTGTCGAACGGAACGGACGTCCCATCGAGCTGACGGCGAAGGAATACACGCTCCTCGCATACATGACGCGACGGAAGGGACAGGTGGTCACCCGCGCGGACATCAGTGAGCACGTCTGGGACGAAAATTTCGATCCGACCTCGAACGTGATCGACGTGTACGTGCAGCGGCTCCGGCGCAAGATCGACGATGGTCACGTCGACCGGCTCATTCACACCAGACGTGGTGCGGGTTACGTGCTGGTGTCAAACCCCGCCGGCTCCAGCGAATGATCAGGAGCCTGCGCGGCCGGCTCACGGTCTGGTATGTCAGCGTGCTGGCCGTGGTGCTCGCCTCGGTCTCGCTGATGATCCACGTGCTCCTGCAGCGCGAGCTGCATGACCGGATCGACGAAAGTCTGCAGGCCGTGACGGGAATTGCGATCACGTCGCTCGATAACGACCTCGATGAAGGCCAGAGCGTGGTCGGCGCGGCGCAAAGCACGTCAGCCGAGCTGAATTCCAACCAGGCCATGGTCGCCATATACGACGCCGCGGGAAACCTCCTCGCCGAGGCCGGCCGCGACGACGAGTTGGAACTCGACCTGCCCGATGCCGTGGACATCCCGGAGAACGAACCGCTTCTCTACACCGCTACTGAAACGGATGACGACGACCGCCATCGGATAGCGGTACGTCGCGCCGTCGTCGGACCGGGCAGGGTGGAGTATCTCGTGGTTGCCGGGACCGATCTCGAAGCGACCGACGAGGAACTCGCCTCGTTGCGCCGGATCGTCGGCTGGTTCCTCGCCCGCCACAGCCTGTCACCGGTCATGTTCATGGCCGAACGCGCCAGGCGCATCGGGGTGGAGAACCTGGGTGGTCGATTGCCGGTGGTGAACGCGCACGACGAGTTAGGCAGGCTCGCCGGCACGTTCAATGAGTTGCTGGGACGGCTGGAATCGTCGTTCGCGCAGCAGCGCCAGTTCATGGCCGACGCATCCCACGAGCTGCGGACGCCGGTGGCCACGGCGCGGACCGCGGTTTCCGTCGCGCTGCAGGTGCCACATCGCACGGAAGACGACTACCGCGAGACGCTCCAGATCATCGAGCAACAGACCGGACGGCTGGCGCGGATGGTGGACGACATGTTCACGCTCGCTCGCGCTGACGCCGGCAACTACCCGGTGCAACGCGGACCCATGTATCTCGATGAACTCGTGGAGGAAGTCGCGCGTGCGGCGCGAGTGATTGCGGATCGCAAGGGCGTCTCGATCGATGTAATGGTGGACGAAGAAGCTTCCTGGACCGGAGACGAGGAACTGATTCGCCGGATGCTCGTGAACCTGCTCGACAACTCCATTCGCTATGCGCCGCCGGACAGCTCCGTGGCGATTGCCCTGCAGCGGCCGGGTGACCACTACGACATCACGGTAACGGATCGAGGCCCCGGCATACCCTTGGAAGCCCAGCCGCACATCTTCGAGCGCTTCTATCGCAGCGAAACGGCTCGCGGACGTGCGCCGGCGGACAGCGGCGGCGCGGGACTGGGGCTGGCGATCGCTCGCTGGATCGCTCGCCTGCACAGCGGCGACGTCACGCTCGTTGCGTCATCAGCGGCCGGGACCGTTTTCCGCATCAGGCTCCCCGCGCCTGAAGCAGCGTCAGCCGCGCCAGCGTTGGCCAGCGTCTAGGAAACTCAACGGTGGTTCATGTTCTGTTCATCTTCCCCGTGTACCTGACCTTCCACGATCCAAACGAGGTCAGAAGACATGAACAGGACACATTCGAGCGCGTTGCTCGCGCTCCTGATGGCAAGCGTTGCGGCCGCCTGTGGTGGCGCACGCGGCAGCAGCGATTTCGTTCCGGGCCCGGCCGCTGATTTCAGGACGGCCTCGACTGCCGAGGTTCGGACTGCTGAGGACCAGGTCATTCTCAGCGGCAGCTTTGTCGAAACGGCGGCCGACAGCGATGATGTCGAGCGCAAGGCGGCGCTGACCGCGACCAACGCAGGAGCCAGCGCCAGCGGTGCCGCGGAAGTCGAGTCATGCCGGGGCACGGACTGTGACACGCAGGAAGTCGAGTTCGACATCGTGAACGCCCCCCCGCGGGCGGTCCTGCGCCTGATGATCGACGGCAAGGAGTTCGGCCGGGTCACGTCCGACGAACGGGGCCGCGCCTCGGTGGAACGCGACGTCCAGCTTCCACGTTAGGCAGATGTGGCGTGACCGATGGCGCCCCGCTGGGCGGCGCGGGATGTGGTTGCCGCTGATCGGCTCGGCGATCCTCGTTGCGGCGAGGTAGGCGAGTGCGACGACGAGGATGCAGG
>CAMPKM010000335.1 GCA_946887155.1 uncultured Gemmatimonadota bacterium | reverse complement strand
CCCTTTGTTCATTCCCCCGGTCATTGGCAAAGAAAGCGTCCCGACCCGCGACGGATCCTGGTCATTCCACCGCCAGTCGGCGCGGATGGAAAGCGAGTGCCCGTTCTCGAGCAGCCAATCGAAGCGGGCCAGTCCGGAAATGTTGTCCTGGACGCGATTCTCATTGAAGAATGCGCCCGGCGGCATTCCATTCGCGCCCGAGATCGCGAAGAAGCGCGAGACCGAATCCGGGTTCACGCCAAAACGTGCCAGCGTGCCCGCGTCGGCGTTGAACAGCGACGGCAGGATGTCTTCCCTGCGCCGGAGCTGGGCCGAGAGAAAGCCGAAGAACCGGTCGCACACGATCGAGCGGCCGAATCCTCCGCTGAACTGGTTCTGCGTGTACCCCTGGGCGAGGGGCGATTCGTCATCGCCCGTCAGGACCAGTTCGTCATCCCGCAGTGCGTACGAAAAGTTCCCCCGCGGCGAGTTGGTACCAGACCGTGTCGTCGACGCGATCTGCCCGCCGGAAAACTGGCCGCGCGTCACGTCGTACGTGCTCGTTATGACCCGCGTCGAGCGCATGGCCTCGCTCGGCAATTCAGTGGACCCGAATGACAGGCCGTCGAGCGTGACCGCGTTGGCTTCTGGTCGCAATCCGCCAACCGAGAACCCGGCGGCGCTTGTGTCGGAGCCGGTGATCGACACCACCTGAGGCGATAGCAGGACGAGGTTCAGCAGGTCCGACGCGTCGATTGGTAACCTGGCCACCTGGTCCGGCGTAAAGGCGCGCTCGATGGAACCCGGGGTCGGCAGGTCCTGTCCGCCGCGCGGTGCCTGACGAGCCTGGACGGCGACCGTGGACAGCGTGGTCGGATTCAATGAAAGCGTCGCGTCGGCAATGAGGCGGTCTTCATCGGCGATCCGCCGCAACTCGCTGGTCGCCGGCGCGAGACCGATGGAGCGGATCACCACGCGGTATTCGCCACCACCATCCGGAAACAGGATCGTGTACCTGCCTTGGCCATTGGTCCGCGCGCGGCGCGTCACGTTGCTCTCGAGCGACGTCACCTCGACCGTGGCGTCCCTGATTGGCTCGCCGTTATCCGCCCTCACGATCCCGGTGATGATGTCCGTCGTCGCCCCGATCTGTGCGACGGCAGCAACGGGCAGCAAAAAGGCAATCGCCATCAGTCGTAACGCAATGGACCGCAAATTCATGGCGATTTGGACGTTCCGCATACGGCTGAGTTAAGCGCCCGGCCTGCCACGTTGTCCACGCCGTTTGTCAGAGTGGCCCGGACGTCCCGCGCGTGCTTGCCAAGTTGGCAAACCTGACCGGCACGACGGATGCCCTGACCGGGCAACGTCATTAACCGCCCGGCGGGTATGCCGGCCGAACCTCGAAGGAGTCTCAAACCATGATTACCGTATCCCCACTCAACGGAGTCCTGAGCCGCATGAATTCCCTCAGCCGCGCCATGGACGATGTCATTGGTCGCGCCGACGAGTACTCGAACGGCAACGGCCAGTATTTCATCCCTTCCATGGATGCCTGGGAGACGGAGCAGGCTTTCGTCGTCCAGCTCGACTTGCCCGGCGTCACGTCGGATCAGGTCGACGTCAGCTTCGACCGCAACACGCTCACCATCAAGGGCACGCGGGGTGCAACGTTGCCGTCGCTCGAGCAGGGCGAGAAGCGCGTCTTTTTTGCCGAGCGCACACCGGGTCAATTCGCCCGGACGCTGCGCTTCCCGCACTGGGTCGAGGCCGGTCGTATCGAGGCGAAGTTCTTGAACGGCGTCCTGACCGTCACGGTCCCGAAGTCCGAGGCAGCCAAGCCACGGAAGATCGAAGTCACCAATTGAGGTCAGCGGCCAGTGCCCGGAGGAGACACCTCCGGGCTCTGGCCTACGTCTCTTATCGCGTTCCCATCCTCACGCCGACGTAGAACGTCCGCCCGGGCCCCGGTTCGAAGAACCGTCCGCCGGCGGCGTTGACGACTACGTTGGACGCGTACGTCTTGTCGAAGATGTTGTCGACTCCCACCACGGGTTCGAATGAGAGACTGGTGTTGGGCCTGAATGCGACGCGGGCGTTGAGCAACTGGTAGGTGTCGGCCCATGACGTGTTCGCGTTATCGACGGCCTGCTTGCCGACGTGTACGGCCTCCACCGCCACCAACCCCCAGCTCGGCGACACGCTGGCGAATGCGCTCAGGGTCAACGGCGCGACACCCGGAACGCGATTTCCCTCGAAGCTGGTACCGGCCACGGTGAAGTCGTCGTAGACATACCGGAGCCAGGTCGCCGTGGCGCCTAACGACACAGGCCCGCTCACCGTCGCCAGGCTGGCCTCCGCGCCGCGTCTCGTCGTCTGTCCGGCGTTGCGGAAGAACTGCCGGCCGGCCGCGGCCCCCGGCACCTGGAACGGAATCAGTTCGTCCTCGGTGATGATGGAGAACAGCGCGAGATCGTAGCGAAGTCCGCTGATGCTGGCGCCCTTGAATCCGACTTCGTACGAAACGCCACGCTGCGGCTTCAGGTCCGCGTTCAATCCGCCGACGCCTTCCGGACGATTCGCCAGCTCTGTGGTCGTGGGCGTCTCGAACGACGTCGACACACTCGCGTACGCCGACGACAACGGACCGATCCGGTAGTTGATGCCGACCATTGGCGACACGGCCGACAGCGTTCGCGGCGGCGGTTCCGCCAGCGCCGGATCCGTGGCGCGCCGGTCGGTGACCTCGAACCGCGTGCGATCCGAGCGAAGGGTCCCGGTCACGGAAAGCTGCGGGGTCATGGCGTATTCGCCCCGCACGAACGCGCCGAGTCCCGACACGCGCTCTTCCTGGTTGACCGTCAGCGCGCCGCGATCGGCACTGGTCGGGCAGGTCGTTGCCGGACGATCGTCGCCGGTGAGTCCGGCGCAATTCGAGTAGTTCTGGCGATCGTCCAGTTGGTTCAGTACGTCGGCGCCTACGGCCAGGCGAAGCGGAAGGGACGGCGACTGCCACTGCGCTCGCACCGATCCACCCGACGTCGACCGATCGAGCTCGATGATCGCGAATGCCAAGGGGTTCTCGAGGTCGCGCTGCCCCAGGTGACCATTGGCGGTCAGCGAGAGCGCGCCGAAATCCCGCGCGGCCTGAAGCGACACCATCGACTGCCTGACGACCTTGCCGGCCTTCTTCACGACGTTGTTGGAGTCGGGCAGCGTCGGGTCGAGGTCCATTTGCGCCTGCGTCAACGCGCCCGGGTTCTCCGCCTCGGGCGCGTCGTAGAGCGAAACGGTGAACTGCATTTGCGTCGCGCCCATGTTCCAGCGGGCGTCGCCCATCGCGTTGGTCGACTCGAACGAGGAGTATTCGCGCGGTCCATCGCCGGCGTTCCGCGACACGGTGCCCTGGAGGCCAAGGTCGCCAAACCGGCGGCCGCCGGACAGCGATGCCCGGGATATCCCACCCGACAGCCACCCGCTGACGCGTCCGCGACCACCGGACTCGGGCGGCGGAGTGGTATGGAAGTCGATCACGCCGCCGGACGAGTTGCCGTACAGCGCCCCGGCGTTGCCCCGAAACACTTCCGCGGCACCTAACGACTCGAGGTCGAGGAAGTCGACCGCGGTCTGGCCGTCGGCCGCCGTGAGCGGAATTCCGTCGCGCAGCACGCGCACGCCACGGATGCCGAACGCCGATCGGGCGCCGAACCCGCGGATCGTGAGCCGGGGATCCTGCGTCGGGTTGTGGCGGTGCGAGACCGACACGCCCGGGACGAACAGCAACGCCTCGGTCAGCGATGCGCGCCTCGTCGCCGCCCGCGCCGAATCGAGCGGCAGCCTCGTCAGGCCGAATGGCAGCTCGAGCGGCGTCCTCGCCGCATCGCGTGACACGGTGACCCGCACCCCAGCCAGCGTGGCCGCCGTGTCAGGGGTCTGTCCGTTTCCCGTCAGCGGGACCAGGCACGTCGCGCCAAGGAAGATCAGCAAGCCTGCTTGCCGTAAGGACATTGGGCTCCGTCTATTAATTGAGGTGAGCGTTCTGACTCCCCGCAGAATAGCGGTCGAGACGCGGTTTCCCCCACCCTTTGCTTCAAACCGTACCCCGCGGCCGGCTGTCGAACCTGGCGTAAACCCTAGCCGAGTCTGCAAATGCGCGCTGCACGCA
>CAMPKM010000334.1 GCA_946887155.1 uncultured Gemmatimonadota bacterium | reverse complement strand
CGGTGCGCGCCGGTCCGGATGGCACGATCTGGGTGCAGCAAATGGGACCGGTGGAATCGATCGACCCGATGGCGATTAACGCGCCCGACCGCGCCGATTTCCTGGGCGGCGCGACGTGGCATGTGCTCGACTCGACCGGTCGTTTCCTTGGCGCGATCGAGTTGCCCAGGCGGTTTCGCATTTTTCGAGTGAAGGACCGTACGCTCTACGGCGCGGCGCGTGATGACAATGGCGTCGAGCGAGTGCTGCGCCTGCGGGTGACGACGCAGAATTGACCCCGGGGATCGTTCCGGCGACATCGGTTGTATACGCATTGCGCCTCCCCCGGAATGCGTTGACGAACCCATGGCTCACCCTCGGTGAGAATCAACAAGGCGATCCTCCTCATTGTCGCGATGCTGGCCGGATGTCGTCAGACGTACGGTCCGGATCAGGAGTTGCCCAAATCCGTCGACGTCACCGAGATCATGGGGTTTTACGCGATTTACCAGGTGGACGGGCACGACCCACCCTGGTACCACGACCTCGGCGGCGCAGACTGCCAGATGGCGTTCCTGACGGGTGGTCTCGAGATAGAGCCTGACGGGCATTTCCTTCTTTCACTCGGCTACGACTACCGCTGCGTCACCAACGAAGGCGTCGACGGGTCCGGCAGCCTGGGTGTGCAGGGTAACGTGCAGAACCGCCAGGGCGGTACATACGTGATGAGCGGCCTTGGCCCAAACTTCTTCAACCCCAACCTCGGCGTCGACAACTGGGGATTGTCCATGACAAAGGAAGGCGACTTCGTCACGCTTCGTTTCACAGGATCGTACCGGGACTTCATGGCCGATCCCGTGCTGACACTGGGCCCGCGTTCGCCATCGGCACTCGTTAGGTAGCCGCGCCTCGTCCCCGTGCGTCGCGGATGAGTCCTCCGGGCGCTGTGACCAACCGCGCCTGCGTCGCTTCGACGGTTGCTTCTATCGCCCTGGAGCCCCGGATTGGAACTCATCCCAGTGACATGACGTCACGGGACGACACCAATCGCCGGAGGTCCCATGAAGCCTGCCATTGTCAGTTTCGTCCTGCCGCTACTGCTGCTGGCGCCGCCTGACAAGCAGTCGCGAACGCTGGTCATCAGCGGGCGAGTGACCGGAGCCGTGAACGGGATCGGACTCGAAGGAGCCCAGGTTCGCATCACTGAACTCAACGTGGCCGTCGGGACCGATGAGAAAGGCCAGTATCGCATCCACCTGCAAGCGCAGCATCGCGACCGGGAGTTGCCGGTTCAGGTACGCGCGATCGGTTTCAGGCCACAGACGAAGTCGGTCAGGCTCACGAGCGATACCACCAAGCTGGACTTCGCGATGGACGTGGACGTGAATCGCCTGTCGGCGGTCGTCACGACGGGGGTTACCGGGGCTGTCGAGACAAGGAAGCTCGGGTTCACCGTGTCGAAGGATCCTGGTGAGGTGAACCCGGCCGCCGCGCCGGCTGGACCTCCCTCCGCCGCTCGGCCGCCGTCCGTCGCGCCCACGTATTCGCCGCAACCGGCGCCGATGCCTAACGTGGCCTCGATGCCGCCAACCTCCGGTCATGAATGGTACACACCGGCGGACAATACCGAATCGTACGATCCCATCCACGACAATTCGTTCCTGAGAGCGCGCGACAACCCCCTGTCGACGTTCTCGGTCGACGTGGACCGCGCCTCGTACAGCAACGTCCGGCGCTTCATATCCGTCGGACAGCGTCCGCCGAAGGATGCGGTGCGAATCGAGGAGTTGGTGAATTACTTCACCTACGACTATCCGGAACCGGACGGACGCCATCCGTTCTCAGTGACGACCGAAGTGGCCCGCGCCCCATGGAACGAACAAAATCTGCTCGTTCGCATCGGGCTTCAGGCGCGCCGGCTGCCTCCATCATCGATGCCGCCGAGCAACCTGGTCTTCCTGATCGACGTTTCCGGATCGATGTCGACCGAAGACAAGCTGCCGCTGGTCAAGGAGTCCATGCGACTCCTCGTCAGGCAGCTTCGCGAAGAGGACCACGTGGCGATCGTGGTGTATGCGGGCGCCGCCGGTCTTGTGCTGCCACCCACGTCAGGCGACCAGAAGCAGGTCATCCTGCACGCCATCGACCGGTTGCACGCGGGCGGTTCGACCGCGGGTGGTGCTGGTATCCGGCTGGCATACGAAGTCGCGCGGGCGTATCACCGGCGCGACGGTAACAATCGCGTGATCCTGGCGACTGACGGTGACTTCAACGTCGGACCGTCGAGCGACGCCGAGATGGAACGGCTGATCGAGGAGAAACGGCAACAGGGTACGTTCCTGTCCGTCCTCGGCTTCGGCACGGGTAACCTGAAGGACTCGAAGATGGAGAGGCTCGCCGACAAGGGGAACGGCAACTATGCGTACATCGACAACATCGTCGAGGCACGGAAGGTCCTCGTCGATGAAATGGCGGGTACGTTGTTGACAGTGGCCAAGGACGTAAAGCTGCAGGTGGAGTTCAATCCTGATCGAGTCAGTTCGTACCGGTTGATTGGCTACGAGAATCGCATGCTCCGCACCGAGGACTTCAAGAACGATCGCAAAGACGCTGGCGAGATCGGCGCCGGACATTCCGTGACTGCGCTGTACGAGATCATTCCGATGCATCGTGAGTCGCGCGACAGGGACGCAGACCCGCTGCGCTACCAGTCGGCTGGTGTCCGGACGTCGAGGTCGAAGGGCGATGAGCTGATGTACGTCAAGCTTCGATACAAGCAACCCGACGCGAGCACGAGCCGGGCGATCGACCACGTTGTCGCCATGCCGTCGCGATATCGCCCGTCGGCCGATTTGCGCTTTGCGGCCGCCGTCGCGTCGTTCGGCATGATCCTTCGACAATCCGAGTACCGCGGGAACTCGACGTTCGAGGGAGTGCTGGCACTGGCGCGGGAATCGTTAGGTCACGACGAGTCCGGCCACAGGTTGGATTTCGTGCGCCTGGTGGAGCGTGCGCGCGACCACGCGTTACCGGCGGGGTGGGAGCGGTAGACCAGAGACCAAAGGACAAAGTCCAAGGCGCAGGATCGAGCACTCCGCCTTGGACTTTGGACTTTGGAGTCTTCTGGACTTGTGCTACTGCTTGATGGGCCTCGGGGGAATTGCCCCATTCCGATCCACTTTAGGACGCTCGGGCAGGTTCAGCACATCGACCGCCAGGTCCTTTACGTAGTTCACGATGCGCGCGTAGTGTGGGTAGTCGATGTATTGCGGCTCGTCCGTCACCTGGTGGTAGTCGGCGTGCAGACCGGTGAAGAAGAACACGATCGGCACGTTGTAGCGCGCAAAGTTGTAGTGATCGCTTCTTCCATAGATATTGTTGTAACCTGGCCAGGCGATCGGCCAATCGAACCGGTTGTCGAGTCGTAGCGGATTGGCCTGTTCCTTGTTGATCGCCTGGACGCGCTCCCCGAGCTTCGTCGACAGGCGATCCGCGCCGAGGAAGCCGAGGTAGTCAGGGTTGCCGCCGGGGACGTCTTCGGCTCGGCCGCGGCCGATCATGTCCATGTTGATGTTGGTGACGACCTGGTTGATGGGCACCGTTGGGTTGTCGGTCCACCAGCGCGAGCCGACCAGTCCATCTTCCTCGGCCGTCCACCAGGCGATGATCGTCGAGCGCTTGGGCTTGACCGGCATCGCCTGGATCGCCTCGGCGATCTCGAGGAGCGCCATCGAGCCCGAGCCGTCGTCGTCGGCGCCGTTGCGGATCGAGTCACGGCGCGCCGGGCGAATGCGGCGCAGGCTGTCGACGTTCACCGTCACTGTCGTTCCCGCCGGGTTCGGGACGAGTTCGCCGCCCTGCATCTGCATGCGGAGGAGTGCCAGGCGGGCGGTGCGCAGCGAATCGTGATCGACGGCCATCGACTGGCCCTGCGCGTTCGAGCCGAGGATGCCCACGTGATCGCTGTGGGCGCTGATGACGACGTATTCGTTCTTCAGCACCGGGTCACTGCCGGGTATGATCGCCAGGACGTTGGACGCGTTCGGGATGTCGGTGTCGTCGTACATGATGTTGGCGCGGGCGAGGCCACCCGTCGTGCCCGGGCCTGCGCCTTCGACCGGACGTCCGAGCAGCTTGGCGACAAGGATGGCCGGCAGCGGGGCGAGCAGA
>CAMPKM010000333.1 GCA_946887155.1 uncultured Gemmatimonadota bacterium | reverse complement strand
ACTGAAAGCCATCCGCGACCGCATGCCCTGGCGGAAGTAGTAGCCAATACTGGTACCAGTACCAATAACCACCAACTACTACCAGTCTGTCGTCAAGGATTGAGCCAGTAGTTGAGCTTTACGAGGAAAATGTTGTCCGGGCGCGTTCCGAAGAGGGCGCGCCGATCTCGCCCGAAGTCGAAGTCGCCATACGGCTGGAAGTCGCTCCGTTGCTGCTGCCACGCGACGAATAACGTCGAACCCTCGCGCCATTCCCATCGCAGCACCGCGTTGCCACGCAGCGAGCGGAGGTTGAAGTCGAGACTGGGTACCTCACCGGAGTACGGTGCGAACTCGTACGTTTTCGGCGCCACGAGCTGGGTCGCGTCACCATAGTCCGCGCTGGACAGGAGCGGTTGCGCATAGGTCTCGAGTGACAGCGTCGGCGAGAACGTGAAGTTGAAGCGCGTCTCGAGCGCAACGCTCGTCTGCCTCAGGGGAGCGAAAACGTACCGACGTCCGAATGTCGGCGCATACGCTGGATCGGCGACGGACTGCACGAATTGCGCGGGCGTGTATGACCGCGAGAAGCTCGGTCCCGCGGTGAGGTTCCATCGCGACGACGTTTTCAGGCCAAGGTCGATACCGACATTGTAGGCCCAACCGTCGAACTCGAGGTCCTGCCCGCCGGCGAAGGCTGTAACCGTGACCGGTTTGCGACCATCCGATGACACGCTGAAATTCCCCGCCCACTGTCGCGGGCGCAGCGCCAGCGGTCCGCCTCTCGTCAGGCGGTCGTCATACGCCTTCAGGTAGTACTGCACGTTTGCCGATATGCCCCAGTAGCCCAGCGTCTGCGCGAACGTGCTCAGCGAAACGAAGTTCAGGATCGACTGCCAGTCAAAATTCCGCTCGGCACGCCCCTGGGTATTGACCTGCCACCGGCGCCACACCGAACCCGGTCGGTTCTCGAGGTAGGTGACGCCCGCCGCGAAGTCGCGCCGGTCCGTGCGAACAGCAAAGCCCAGGTCGTTCACTTCATACCGCGGGCTGGTGAACGCCGACCCAATGAAGCCGCGCCAGTGCGTGCCGCCCTGTTTCGTGAGGCGCAGGTTGGCGGAGTATCCGTTCAGCGACGTCGCCGCCGAATCGACGTCGAGGTGACTGGCGTCGGGCCGCTGGAAGAAGTGATTGGACCGGCGCTGCGTGGCGATCATGGCACTGGTTGAACCTTCGACGCGGCTCAGCTCGACGTCGCCGTTGAGCGCCCAGCCGCGGCTGGCGAATTCGTGGCGGAAATCAGCGCCGCCGGCATAGGCCGCGCGGTGCAGGGCGTCGCGCTGTGGCGCGATGGTCAGGTCGCGGTGGACAGACGTGAGAATGCCGCCGAAATACGTCTGTCCGCCGCGCCACTCACGGCGCGCGCGCCCCACGAAATAGTTCGCGAGCGGTTCGACCGGAAACCGCTCGGTGTCGCCCGCGGTGTTCTGGAATCGCGCTTCCTCCTCGGCGGTGACGGCTTCGAGGATGCCTAACGACCAGCCGCCGACCTTGCCCGACACCTTGGCGGCGCCGAGGATGGTGGTCGCCGTCGGCATGTCGTTAGGTCCCGGCGGCGGGCTGAGCGTCGGCGCCCGTCCGATGCGCCGGCTGTAGAAGATCTGGCCGCCACTGGTCCCGGCGGCGCCGAACCCGAAGATCTCGCTCCCCTCGATGAAGAACGGCCGCTTTTCGTCGAAGAAGGTCTCGTAGACGCCCAGGTTCACCACGGCCGGATCGACCTCGACCTGCCCGAAATCCGGGTTGAACGCGGCATTGACGGTGAGGTTCGAGCTCACGCGGTACAGCACGTCGAGCCCCACCTCGGTCCCCAGGTCCGGCTTGTCGCGATAGGGATTGGTGCCCGGGTCTACGTACGACGCGCGCTGGACGGTGTAGGGAAGGACCTCGATGCGTTTGCCGGGCTCGATGTCGTTTACGCCCGAAAGGTGACCGTACTGCGGGACGCCGCCGCGGATCGACTTCGGGATGAACGTGGACACGGCGTACTCACGGTTGCGGCCGATGATGCGCTCGAACTGCACGCCCCACACCTGCTCGCGCGCGCCCGAGAAGCGGAGCTGGCTGAAGGGAATGCGGTACTCGGCGGTCCACCCGGCGGAATCGACCGTCGTCGCCGCCTCCCACACCGGGTCCCAGGAGTAATCGTCGACGTCGATCGTCTTGATCTCGTCGTGACGGACGCCGGCCGGGTTGACGTCGAATCCGAATGCGGTGCGATGATCGAGGTAGCTGTCGATCATGACGCCGAACCAGTCGGAATCGCCGAAGTCCATGTCGCGGCGGCCGAGTCTTCCAGTTATGCGTCCCGTGTCATGGAGGCGCGCGCCGACGTAGAGGAAGGCAGCATCGTACATCACGCGCACTTCGGTGCGCTGGCTGGCGGGCTGGCCCTCGTCCGGGTCGATCTGGGTGAAACTGTCCGTGACCGGCGCCGCCGCCCATGCGGCTTCGTTCAACCGTCCGTCGAGCTGAACCGGGGACGTCGTGCGAACGGCGCGCGACAGCGTTATCGGCCGCTCGTGCTGATGGCCCGCTGCCGGAGCTGGAGCCTGCGCGGATACGATAGCGGGAACGAGCAGTGCGGGAACAACAAATCGCAGCACGGATGCTCCTGGGTGGGGGCGCTTACGCATGCGAAAAAAGGTACGAACTCGTCCCGCGGGACGCGCTGCGAGAGGTGACTACCCGCTCTGGGTACGGGGTAACCCGAACTGCGAGGAGGCGCGAACTGCCGACGGGCGCGAAACTGCCAAACGGCGCGGACTGCCGAACGGGGCGGACTGCCGAACGGTGCGGACTGCCGAACGGCGCTAACTGCCGATGGGCGCTAACTGCCGATGGGCGCTAACTACCAAAAGGCGCGAAGTGCCTGAGGGCGCGAACTGCCTAACTGCGCGGACCGCCTAACAGCGCGAACTGCCTGACGGCGCGAACTGCCTAACAGCGCGACCGGCCTGACAGCGCGAACTGGCCTGAGGGCGCGAACGGGCCTGAGGGCGTGAATTGGCTCCGGGCGGGAATTGCCGAGGGGTGCGGCCGCCGAAGGCGGCGCAGGTCGAGCGGTTCCCGATAGCTGGGGATTTGGTGCGTCTGCGCTGAATTGATAGGGCTCACGTTGGAATGATGACGGACAAATACCGCGTTGGTGCAAGACTATCCTATGCGATTCCGCGACCTTGATGTACTCGATGCGAGCGAGCGCGTCGAAGACCAGGTCATGGCCCTGATCCAGAGGCGGTCCGGTCGTCGATTGTTATACAAAAGGCAGCTTCGAGAAGCAGTGCATTCGGTATCCTCCAACATCGGCGAAGCGTTTGGACGGGGTGCCGGGCGGGATCGAGCGCGCGTGCTGAGAATTGCCCGTGGCGAGGCGGAGGAGGCGATCAGGCATCTCGCTTCGAACCTTCGAGCCTCCCGCATTACCTCGAAGGAGTATTGGCCGATTCACAACCGCCTGGTGGTCATCGTGAAAATGCTGAACGCGCTCGCCAGTCGATAACGATCGACAGCAACCCGGCGCTCACCAACTGAAACGCGTCCATCCCGCGCCTTTGGCTCCCGGCAATTCGCGACGTCCCGCAGCCTGCGCCCCAGGGGGAGGAGAGGATCAAGCCCTTCGGCAGTCCACGCCCTTCGGCAGTTCACGCCCTTCGGCAGTTCGCGCCCCATGGGCAGTTCGCGCCCTTGGGCAGTTCGCGCCCTTGGGCAGTTCGCGCCGTCAGGCAGTTCGCGCCGTCAGGCAGTTCGCACTTTAGGCAGTCCGCGCCCTTCGGCAGTTTGCGTCTTTAGGCAGTTCGCGCCCTCTGACAGTTCGCGCTCCTGGGCAGGTTAGCGCTCCCAAACAGGTTAGCGCTCCCAAACAGGTTAGCGCTCCCAAACAGGTTAGCGCTCTCAGGTCAGTTCCCAACCCCCTGCGAGCCCCTGGTCCCCGCCGAGTTCACGCCGCCACCACCGTAGCCTCTCCCGCCTCCAATTGTCCCTCACTCAGTGGCGTCAGCGTCTCGGCGGTGATAGCAGAGCCGACGCGTACGCCGGCGAGCGACGAGCTGGCGCGCGCGGCATTTCGTGCCCGCACGTTTGCCGCCACCGTGAGGTCCTGACGCCGCCCTTG
>CAMPKM010000332.1 GCA_946887155.1 uncultured Gemmatimonadota bacterium | reverse complement strand
AGGTCGGACACGAGTCCGGGGTTTGCTTCGGCGGAAATCTTCGGCGCGGTCACCGGGTCGGCGGCGCAGGCGACGAGGCCGAGCGACGCGAAGGCAAGCCGGATCGAGTGCCAGAGGGATTTGCGCTTCATGATTGACTGCCGGTCGAGAGGGTGTGAGGTGGTGCGGCGTGCCCGGCGACAAGGCAATGCATATGCCAACGACGGACGCGGGAACGGATCGTGAGTGATCGCAACGACTTCACGGCATCCGGTGCACTGTGCGCATCAGTGACCCGTCACGCAGCGCGAAGCGTGCGTTGCGTCACTGTTGTGGCGCATGTTCCACGTGACACGCGCCAGGCAAAACGTCACACGCGTTTCTTGTTAGGCAGCCGCGTCGCCTAACGTGACGATCTGGGTCGTCCGCGTGACGATCGGGCTCGTTCTGTGAGGAAAACGGTCCGCGGCGTAACGGTCGCGCGTCCTCTGACCGGCGTGTTGCCCGGAGCGTGACGAAACCGGTCCGTGGCGTGACGCCGAAAAGGGGTCAGACACCATTTCAGGAAATTGTGTCTGACCCCCTTTTCGAGGTTGACCGGGTTGCGGCGCTCCTACTGCGGCGGGAACACGGCGAAGGCTTCGACTTCGACCAGCCACCCGGGGACGACCAGGCCGACCACACCGACCGTGGATCGCGCCGGCTTCACCGGATTGGCGTCGCTGTTGAAGAACTGGTTGTACGCCTCATTCCATCCCTGCGAATCGAGGGCGTTTCCCTTCTCCTTGTCCGGCACGAGATAGGCGCGCAGGTACACCACATCCTTCATGCCGAGTCCGTGCTCCTTGAGCCGCGCCTCTATGCTTTGCAGGACGCTGATGGACTGGGTCTTCGTGTCCCCATAGCGAGCGTAAGATCCCTGCGGCGCGTTCCGATCGGCCACGCCAGGTCCCGTGCCTGACGTCCAGACCACAGCCGCATTGGCTGGAATGGCCACCGTGTTGGAGATATTGCCGCGTCCGCCGGTGAACGTGACCTTCGACGGCGCCGCCTGACCTTCCGCAGTCATGGAGATCGTGGCGATGAATGCGCCGGCAGCCAGCGGGCGGGCGGCTGAACGGAGCACGGTCTGTAAACTCGACGACATCTCTTTGTCCTCGGAGCGAAATCGTGATGGTCGGCGCCTGCAATGAGTAGGCGCACCGCGCGAGTCTCGAACTCGCGCGTCGGCCAAGATGAGGTCAGCGCACGCGCAGCGCCAGCCGGTGCACTCCGCCACCGACCCAATCTTCGTACGCGTACTCCAGCGCGAAGCGATCGAGTCCGGCGCTGCCGCCAACGGACAATGGTCTTTGCGCCCGGAGTTCAGGACGCCGGATGCTGCCTCGCAGGGCGAAGCTGTAGCCCTCGAGCGGCGAATAGCCCACTTCGACGCCTCCGCCGGGAAGAATGATTCCGTCGGGAAGGAGCGAAGCCCCGGCCGAACCGTTGAGGTCGAATTGGCCCACCGCCCAATTGTAGGTGGCCACCCCGGCCGAGACGCGCAGCGGCAGCTGCGCATCCGAGTTGGGGAGATGGATGCCGGCGCCGATGTTCTGCACGGTTACGCCTACGGAGTAGCGCGAGATATCGCGCGACAAACCGAGATCCAGTGACGGCACGGCATCCTCGACGGCACCGATGCGTTGAATGACATACTTCCCCGCCGCCCCGATGCGATTCCCGCGATACGTCGTCGACAGCGCCACGGCACCGACCGCGCTGGACGCCGGAATGTGTCCACCGGCGCGGAGGGAGTAGCTCCAGTAGGGGAGCGCGTTCGTCTGGCTCGAGGCATCCAGATACTGCGCGCCAATGCCGATGTTGAACGTACCTAACGATGTTGACGAGGCGAGAACCAGGTGCGTCGCCGCCTCGAACCGCCCCGCGCCAACGATGGTCCCGTTGGCCACGCCTACCAGCGACGGGTTGGTGAAAATGGCCTCGATGTCGCGGACCGCGGCGACGCTGCCGAACGTGGCCGCGCGCGGCGTGGGTGCGATCTGCAGGACGGTGGGTGCGTAGCGATCCGCCTGCGCGCCCGCGTGCAGTGGCGCCATCACCAGCGCCGCGACAACCATGAAGGTCCCGACGTGCTTGCTGTTCACCGGCCGCTCCCGTTGGCAATGAGGAAATCACGGCTGATGCGCGAGAAGCCGATGTTGTCGAGAATGATCGACCCGACGGCCGTCCTGTCGAAGACGAGGCGGGCCTTGGCGACGTGATCGAGGTCGACGTTCGGCGCAACGCGCCGCCAATCCTCGAAGGGGATGACGTAGGTCTGGAGCACGATTTCGGAAAGGCTCCCGAACCGCAGCTTGTCCCGGCCGCTGCGGCGGTAGATGTACGATTCGATCGGCCGGCGCACGGGGCCATAGGCACTGAGCGGAACCCTGGCGCTCGTCCCCGACGCGTCCACGATTTCGACGCTCAGGTCAAAGGCCGTGGTATCCGGCCCGCTGGGTCGTCTCGGCGGCGGACGACGAGCCGGTGTCGCCTTGGCGGTGCTGTCCTTCTTCGTCGTGTCACGCGGAGCGGCTCGCGGTCCCGGCCTGGTATTCGTCGCCGCCAGCGAGAAAACCAGTGCGCTCGACCGGTCGACCTGCCAGGCGGACCGGAGCGAATCGCCTAACGTGAGCTCGAAGGCGGCCGGGCGCCCCATCTTCGTGGTGTCATCGCCGGCAATATGATTGTTCCAGCCGATCCAGGCCGCATTGTGGGACTGGGTGCTGTTGCGCGACCGGAACGGCACGAGGGCTTCCTTCCAGGTGGCGAGCGAGTCGCCAAGGAGCCTGATCCCGGGAACACTACCCGTCGTGACGTCGACGTCATCCTCGAAGTCCGCCGCCGCGCGGAACGTGCTCTCCTCGAATCGCGTCGTGTACATCGTCTTCGGCAGCCAGCCGCCGGCGACGCGATGGTCCCGGAACAACGGCAGGTATTCGCGCCGGTTGTTGAGCGTGGCCTCGAGAAACGCGGTGATGGTCACCTCGGCGAACTTCCGCTGCGCCTCGGGCGGCAGCAGTCCGCGGAGATCGAGGACCCGTCCGCTGCGCGGGCCGTTGTCCTTGTTTCCCCAGACCGTGTTCCATTGCCCGTGGTTCGCGCGATAGACGTAGAAGGCGGATTTGAACCAGTCGCCGCCGTCAGTGAACTTGATTCGTTCGTATTGCGGCAATCCGCTGAAGGTCGAAACGTCGCCGTCGTGCGAACCGTGGATGAGGAAGTAGTTCACGTTGGTCACCGGCGTCGGCTTGTCCGTCGGACGATACTGTCCATCGACCGGCGCAATGGCGACCAGCGACTTGATGTTGAAGTTGAAGTCGAACTTGAGGGTCGCGTCGTCGGGGTAGCGTGAGAGGCGATTGAACGCCGCCGCTACCGCGACCGCTTCCCCACCCCGCGAGTGGCCCATGAGCGCGATCCGGTTCATGTCGACCTTGCCCTGCAGGGGCGAACCGGTGGAGTCGTTGAATCGCCGCCACTGCTTCAGGTGTTGCAGCAGCATCCACCCGCGGGCGTCATTCTCCCCCCGAATGCCTCCATTGAGGAAATTCTCGTCCACCGAGGCCAGGATGAATCCGCGAGACGCCAGCAGGTTGCCCAGGTAACCATATCCCGGGTCGGAGAAGTCCTTCATGTTGTGGTTGCCGTGCACGATGAGCACGAGTGGAAACGGACCCGCGCCATCGGGGAACCAGACGCGCCCGTTGACCGGCATCTTGTTGAACCCGAAGCCCCAGTACTTCGTGCGATCGCGCCCGGCCTGGCCCGGCACGTCGGCGAGCTTGCTCCCATCGACGCTGGTGGTCTTGATCGTTACGGAATCCCTGAAGACCGCACGATTCCGGTCGGTGCCGCTCCCGTAATAGAGCGTGCGAACCGTGTGCGCCCCACGCAGGGAAGGATCGGGCGCCTGAATCAGGTGGCGGGCCAGAACGACCGGTGAGTCGTCCCGGGCAAGCCTGAGGGGAGCAACACAGGCAGCCAGCAACGGCACGAACAGCAGGTAACGCTTCATTAGTAAGCCACCATTTGAGTCACGGGCGTTGGACAGCAACGGAATGGCTGGGGAAGAGCGTGAGGTCGTGAGGTCGTGAGGTCGGGAAGTCGGGAAGTCGGGAAGTCGGGAAGTCGGGAAG
>CAMPKM010000331.1 GCA_946887155.1 uncultured Gemmatimonadota bacterium | reverse complement strand
CGTCAATCGTCAATCGTCAATCGTCAATCGTCAATCGTCAATCGTCAATCGTCATCTCCTGATCCATAGGCCTCAACAACGCCGATGATAAGCGTTGTCAGCAGGGCGACGGCTCCCAATTGGTGAGCCATTGCGATTCCCACTCGCGCGCCTGACAACAGCGTTGCAATGCCGAGGGTCAGCTGAACCAGCGCCGCCAGCGCCGCCCAGCGCATCCACCGACGGACGTTCAGCGGCCAGCCACGTTCGCTGACGATCCAGGTGATCCACGTCGCGAATGCGAGTAGCAGTGCAAGGATGCGATGGTTGAACTGCGCCGCGATGGGGTTGTCGAACGCGTTCAGCAGACCCGTGCCGTAGCCCGCGGGAATGACTCTTCCCCCCATCAACGGGAACTCGTTGAAGATCCGTCCCGCATCGAGACCGGCGACAAACCCGCCCGACATGATGGTGATGACTGCCAGAACGGTCAGCGCAGTGACGCCGCGGCGCACACCAAGAGGCGCCGGCGATGCGCGCTCACGGCGCAATGACGCGGCCGTCCACACCGCGATCCCGAAAATCAGAAGCGCGAGCGAGAGGTGAGCCACCAGCCGGTACTGGCTGACGCTCGTGCGCTCAGACAGTCCACTGCTCACCATGTACCATCCCAGAACACCCTGGGCGCCGACGAGGAGCGGGAGTGACAGCAGCGTCCCGAACATGTCGCGCGGAATGCGTCCCTTCGCCCAGAAGAACAGGAACGGGATCGCCACGACCAGCCCCACCACACGTCCGGCGAGACGGTGCGCCCACTCCCACCAGTACAGCGCCTTGAACTCCGGCAGCGTGATTCCCGCATGCACCGTTTGCGCTTCAGGGATGAGGAGGTACTGCTGGTAAGCCTGATCCCAGGCCGCGGCCGACATCGGCGGAACGACCCCTGTCACGGGCTTCCATTCGGTGATGGACAGCCCGCTTTCGGTGAGTCGAGTCGCTCCGCCCACGACGAGGGTGACCACGACCGACAGGGCGGTCAGGACCAGCCAGAGGCGCAGCGCGCGATTGGACGTATCGTCCCTGACCACGATTCGTGCGATTCCTGAGGGTTTGTGGAATGGTCGAGCCGGCCCCGATCAAGTTAGCGGCTGAGAGTGTCGCGGACGGCCTTTGGCTGGTTAGCTTCGGTTCCCGCCTCTGGCGTTGGCGAGCGGCCGATGAACGGTCGTGGAAAGGCCCCTGGAGCGAAGCTGCCGCGATGAGCAAGCCGGTAATCCTGACACTCGACGACGAACCGGACGTACTGAGCGCGATCGAGCGAGACCTGTACTCGCACTTCCGGACGTCGTATCGCATCGTGAAAGTCGGCTCGGGAGCCGAGGGGCTGAAGGTCGTCGCCGAGTTGAAGCAGCGTGGCGCGAACGTCGCGCTGTTCATGGTCGACGAACGCATGCCGATGATGAGCGGGATGGAGTTCCTGCGCGAGGCGATGCAGCTCTATCCCGAAGCACGGAAGGTGCTCCTCACCGCGTACGCCGACACCGAAACGGCGATCAAGGCGATCAACGAGATCAAGCTCGATCACTACCTCACCAAGCCATGGGATCCGCCGAGCGAGCGGCTGTATCCCGCGCTCGACGACCTGCTCGAGGAGTGGTCCGCCAGCGTCAAGCCGAGGTTCGAGGGCGTGCGCGTGGCGGGCACGAAACTCTCGGCCGAGTCGTTCGAGATCAAGGATTTTCTCACGAGCAATCTTTTTCCGTACCAGTGGATCGATCTCGAACGCGATCACGCGATGCGGGAACTCGCGGAAAAGCATTCACCCGGGCTCGAGAAACTCCCGGTCGTGTTCCTCACCAACGGTACAGTCCTGGTGCAGCCCGATGTGCGCACCCTGGCAGAAAGTGTCGGCATGCAGCTCAAGCCGAAGATCTCGTTCTACAACCTGATCGTCATCGGTGGCGGACCGGCGGGCCTGGCGGGCGCCGTGTACGGCGCGTCCGAGGGGCTCAGTACCATCCTGATCGAGAGCAAGGCACCCGGAGGGCAGGCGGGGACGAGCTCGAAGATCGAGAACTATCTGGGGTTTCCGCAGGGACTATCCGGCGCCGAACTCGCGCGCCGCGCGGTGACGCAGGCCAAGCGGTTCGGCGCGGAGATCGTGGCGCCCCAGGAAGTCGTGGAGATCAGGCGCGACGATCCGTATCGCATCGTGAAACTCGCTGACGGATCCGAGCTGCATACGAAGGCCATCATCCTCGCGCCGGGTATGGAAGTGCGACGACTCGATGTCGACGGGATCGACCGCCTCCTCGGCGCCGGCGTGTACTACGGCGCCGCCCGCACCGAAGCGGCGGCCGTGCGCGGTCAGGACGTGATGATCGTAGGCGGTGCCAATTCCGCGGGGCAGGGTGCCATGTTCTTCTCGGAGTACGCGCACAAGGTCTACATGGTCGTGCGCGGCGAGTCGCTCACGGCGTCGATGTCGCACTACCTCGTGGACCGGATCCAGAAGACCGGGAACATCGAGGTGCTCCTCAACGCGAAGGTGACCGGCGTCGCGGGTGAATCGAGACTGGGCGCCGTGCGGGTCACCGCCGGTGATCAGACCACGGAACTGCCGATCTGCGGGCTGTTCATCTTCATCGGCACGTCGCCGCGGACTGACGTGGTCGCGAACCTGGTCCGCCGCGATCCCAAGGGATTCATCCTCACCGGACAGGACCTGATGCGCGACGGCAAACGGCCTAACGATTGGCTTCCCGACCGGGATCCATTTCCCTTCGAGACGAACGTGCCGGGGGTCTTCGCGGCCGGCGATGCGCGTCTCGGGTCGGAGAAGCGCGTCGCCGCGGCGGTCGGTGAAGGGTCGGCGGCGGTGCGGCTCGTCCACTCCTATCTCGAGACGGTATAGCGATGGCCGATCCGGCGGTGGTCGAACGGCTGGCGGGACTGAAGATCCTGAAGAACGTCCCGCGGTCGGAACTCGAGTGGCTCGTGGCACATGGCAAGATCGAGGAGTATGAAGCGGGCAAGGTCTTCCGGCCCCACGACCGCGAGCTGCCCGGCCTGACGATCCTGCTGACCGGCTCCGTCGCCATCCATATCGACCGGATGGGCGTGCAGCGTCGCGTCATGCAATGGCACGCCGGCGACATGACGGGCGCGCTGCCGTACTCGCGGATGGTGAACCCGCCGGGTGACACGATCGTGCACGAAACGGCCGTGGTCTTCGAGGTCGACAAGGAGCATTTCCGTGACATCACGCGGGAGTGCCCGGAGTTCACCGCCGTCTGCGTCCATACAATGCTGGATCGCGCCCGGCATTTCACGGGCCGTGACTTCCAGGACGAGAAGATGGCCTCGTTAGGTAAGATGTCGGCGGGACTGGCGCACGAGCTGAACAACCCCGCGGCCGCCGCCGGTCGCAGCGCCAAGCGGCTGGCGGAACAGCAAAGCGAGGCGGAAGATGCGGCACGGGCCCTGTTCGGGGCGCACCTGAACGATCAGCAACTGGCGGCGCTCGATGAAGCACGCGCGTTCTGCCTGATGGTGCCGCCGTCGTTCCTCGATACTCCGCTCGACCGTGCCGATCGCATCGAGGCGTTTGCCGAGTGGCTCGAAGCCAATGGCGGGGAGATCGACCAGGCCACCGCGCTCGCCGAGACGGCGATGACGGTGGATGGGCTGAAGAAACTGGCGATGGTGTTCGAGGGTGAAGCCCTGACCGACGCGTTGCGCTGGCTCGCCGCGACTGCCTCGATCACCGCGATCGCGACCGAACTGCAGGAATCGACGAAGCGCATTTCGGACCTGGTCGCGTCCGTGAAGGGCTACACGCACATGGGTCATGCGGCGGTAGCCGAGCCGGTGAACGTGGGCCGCGGCCTGACGGACACCACGCGGCTCATGGCGAGCAAGTTGCGCGACAAGAAAGTGACGCTCCGGATGGACGTCCCCGAGGACCTGCCTCCGGCGCGCGCCTTCGGCAGTGAGTTGAACCAGATCTGGATGAACCTGATCGAGAACGCGCTGGACGCGGTGCCCTATGGCGGTGAGATCACCATCGCGGCCCGGCGGGAGCTCGACGCGATCGTCGTCCACGTGATCGACAACGGTCATGGCATCCCGGATGACATCAAGGGACGCATCTTCGACCCGTTCTTCACGACCAAGCCGGCCGGCGAAGGCACCGGCCTC
>CAMPKM010000330.1 GCA_946887155.1 uncultured Gemmatimonadota bacterium | reverse complement strand
CAACCGACCTCCGCGACCTACTGGTACAACAGGTGAACGCGCCCGCCGTCATCCTCGTACACGACCGGCCTGACACCAAACGCGGCATCAACCAGTTCCGGCGTCAGGACGTCGCGTGGCGGCCCTGACGCCAGCACTCGACCCCGTGACATGAGCACGACGTGGTCAGCAAAGCGGGCGGCGAGGTTCAAGTCGTGCACCACCCCAGCAGCAACGAGGTCCCCCTGGCCCAGCAGCCTGCGCACGCGACGCATGAAGTCGAACTGATAATGGATATCGAGGAACGTCAGCGGCTCATCGAGAATCAGGCATCGTGGAGAGCCCTGGACGGGGTACCAGATCTGCGCCATTACGCGGGCGAACTGCACCCGCTGTCGTTCGCCACCGCTCAGGGTCTGATAGTTCCGGCCTGTCCAGTCGTGTACGTCGAAGTAGCGCATCGCTTCTTCGCTGGCGCGATGATCGGCCGCGGTCGGGGCCCCGGTGAAGTGGGGATACCGCCCCATCATCACGATCTCCTCGACGCGAAGCGGAAACGTGACCTCGATACTCTGCGACAACACCGCGCGCACCCTGGCCAGGTCCCGTTCATGCCAGTCGCCGAGAGAGCGTCCTGCATAACGAACCTCACCTTGCTGGGGAACGAGCTGGCGGCTGAGCACCCTCACCAGCGTCGATTTCCCGGCACCGTTAGGCCCGACGACCAGGCTGAATTGCCCCGGCCGGAACTCCAGTGACACGCCATCGAGCAGCGTCGCTTCGTTGATCGCATACCGGACGCCGGAAGCCGTGAGTGTCATGATGCTACAGGTAGTACCTGCGCTGCCGGAGCAGCACCAGGAATACGGGAACCCCAACCACCGCGGTCACGACCCCAATCGGCAACTCCGCGGGGGCCAGGAGCAGTCGCGCCGTCAGGTCGGCCAGGCCGAGCAGGATCCCGCCCATCAGCGCCCCGCCAAGAATCAGGAACCGGTTGTCCGCGCCGCGAAGCAAGCGCAGGAGGTGCGGTACGACCAGCCCGACAAAGGCGATCACGCCGGTAAAGGCGGTTGCAACCGACACCATCAGCACGTTGACCAGCAATACCGTGGCCTTCAGCCGCCGCACGTTGACGCCCAGGTACGACGCTTCCTCCTCACCTAGCATCAGGGCATTGAGCGGTTGCGCATAACGAAGGGAAACGATGACGGAGATGAGCGTCGTCAACCCGACGATCACCACGGACCGCCAGTGCGCACCCGAGAGGGTACCCAGGTTCCAGAACGTGATCGAGCGCGCCTGCGGGTCCCGCGCGATGTAGGAGAGAAATCCGACACCACTGAGGAACAGCGCGTTGATGGCGATACCGGTAAGGAGCAGCGATACGACCGAGGAGTGTCCCACCACGTGGGCGCCGGACAGCCGGAAAACGAGCGCAGTCGCCAGGATTCCTCCCGCGCACGCGGCAATCGGAAGCGTCCATTCACCAAGGTGCACCTTGAAGGCCGCCCCGAGCACGAAATAGAGCGCGGCGCCAAACGCGGCGCCGCTCGATGTTCCCACGAGCCCCGGCTCGACGATCGGGTTTCTGAAGAGCGCCTGCATCAACGCCCCCCCGACCGCGAGGCTGGTGCCCACCGCCACGCAGAGGATCGCGCGCGGAAGCCTGATTTCCAGGAAGATCCGCTCGTCCAGCGTCAGCGCGCCCCCGCCACCTAACGACTTGGCGAGGGCGCTCCCCATGTCATGCAGCGAGATCGGGACGGCGCCCCAGCGGATGGACGCTAGCGTGACCAACACGAGGAGGACGGAGAGGATCGGCAGTATTCCCCGGTATCGGTTGGCGACAGGGGTCACTCAGGAACGCCTGGCTGGTGCAGCAATGTCCTTATAAGGGCGACGTTCTGGCCGGTGCGAGGTCCGTAGTAGATGATGTCGTGCTCCTCGATCCGGAATATTCGCCCGTCGCGCGCCGCTTTCGTGGCGGCAACGCCCGGCAGGGCGAGGATGTCCTTCTTCCCCGAGAGCCTGTCATATCCGAAATCCGTCAGCAGGATCACGTCCGGGTTTGACTTGGCAAGGATCTCCGGGGACGAAAGCCGGGTCATGCCACGGCTGGTATCAGTGATCGCCATCCGGCCGCCCGCCCATCGCACCATCTGCCCCGCGACGCTACTCGGCGAGATGAGGAAATAGAGGTTCATCGCCTGGCCGAAATGGATGATGGCAACGCTTGGCGTGTCGACCGGCGCGCGCGTCGGATCGAGGACGCCAGCCATGTCGGATTCAAGCGTGGCAACGAGACTGTCGGCGCGCGCTTCGCGGTGAAATTCCTGGCCCATCAGGCGAATCAACTGCTTGGTGCCGTCGAGATCCGAAGGCGTCTCCCAGTACTTCATCGGGATCTCGAGTGACTCCAGCTGCCGGACGACGTGTTCGGGTCCGATGTTGGACGGACCGCCGCTCAGAATGAGTGTTGGCCTCACCGCCAGGATGCCTTCGGCGCTCAGGGCGCGGTGATAACCCACCGTCGGAAGCTGTTTCGCTTCCGGTGGATACGTGCTCGACACGTCGACGGCCACGAGGTCATCGGTCGCCCCCAGCGCGTAGAGAATCTCGGTGTACTGCTTGGAGACGGAGACGATCCGCTCGTTATGCGCCCGGTTGTCCTCGTTCCCGAAACGGCCACACCCCTGCAGGAGCAGGAGTGCCGCCGCACCGGTGGCGAGAGTAGTTCCAGGCCTCACGGCCGCACGCTCAGGCGGAGGCCGAAATATCCGCGCGACGCATACGGGCCGGGCAGGTAGATGTGCGGCGGTGCGCCGGAGAAGTTTCCGTTCAGGAAGACCATGGTGTAGTACAACTCGCCCGTCAGGTTCTGGATGCCGGCATACGCATCCATCGAGAGATGCGACGTGAGGTCGCGCCGCAATCCGGCCTTGCCATTCACGACCGTGTACGCGGGCGCCTCGTGGGTGTTGTCGTACGTGATCGGCATTTCACCCCGATGTTCAGCCGTGGCGGTGAGGTAGAACCCGCCGCTCAGCGTGGCGTCCGCACCTAACGTCCACGCCTGTTCCGGAACACCGACCACGTCATTGCCGTCGTAGCTGATGGTACCGGCATCGTTGTTGTTGTTGCTCCTGAAGCTGGTATACGTGAAGTCGGACCACGTCCAGGTCAGGAACGGACGCAACTGGACGAGTGCGCCCGCCGGCGCCCGCAGCAGCGACAGCGCCGTGAACAGTTCGACGCCCTTGTTGGACTGGTCACCGGCGTTGACGGTGTACGAGTAGAGCTGGGTGCCCTGGTCGTTGAAGACGGACTGGCTCGTGAGCTTGTCCCTGATCCGCAGGTCGAAGAGCGAGAGCTGGTACGACAGACGGTTGCCGAGCAGGCTCCCTTTCGTTCCGATCTCGAACTGGGTCGCCCGTTCGGGTTTCAGGCCATCGTTAGGTTCGCCGGTGAAGGGAATCACCGCATCACTCGACGTCGACGGCGTGAACCCGCTGCTGAGGCTCGCATAGATGGCGTTGTCGCTGCCAAGCATCTTGTGCAGGGCGACCCGCGGCATGACCACCGGGTCGTACGTCTTCCGGCCGGTGAGGTCGCGATGATTCGGATTGGCCGCGTTCGCGAGCCGGTCGGCGATGGCATACTCGATGAAATTCAGGCTGGCACCGGCGGTCAGCGTGAAAGCGGACGGCAGGCCGACATCCCACTGGCTGAACAGGCTGTACTGCTGGCTGTAAGTCTCGAGGTCGGTCGTGATGCCGCCGAGCACCTTGTCGTTGAGCGGGTACCCCTTGGCGAACTGGTTCGTCTTCTCGAACTCGGCGCCGGTGACACCGCTGATCATGCGGTCGCCGGCCGGGAAGCGCGTATTGATCACGGCCCGCGCGCCGAACGTCTGGTTGGAGCGCGGATTGAGCCCGACGGCGAACACGTCCTCTCGATTCACGCCTGAGAAGTAGACCGTCACGACCGGCTCGACCCGCTCGGAGTACCGGTAGCTGTGGGTCACGCCGGCGCGGACACTCTCCATGTCGACGTGGCCGTCGTTGTTGAGATAGCGGTCCTCACCGGTGTTCAACCTGTTGAAGAAGGATGCGCTGTCGAGCTGACCGGCGCGCTCATCGAGGGAATGCGAGTAAGTGAGGAACGCCGAGACATTCCGGCGTTCGTCGGGGCGAAAGTCCCCGAGGAACATCGCGTGATCCTTCTTCGAGGCGCTGT
>CAMPKM010000329.1 GCA_946887155.1 uncultured Gemmatimonadota bacterium | reverse complement strand
TACCCGACGCGACACCAGTCTCGGACAGAATATGGAAGAGCGCAATCTCGCTCGTGTTCCGGACGTGCGTCCCGCCACATAGCTCGACGGACAAGCCGGGAATCGTGATGACGCGAACGACATCGCCGTACTTCTCGCCGAAGAGCGCCATCGCGCCGGTCGCGACGGCTTCCTTGTACGGCTTCTCTTCCTTGACCACGTCGCGGGCAGCCCAGATGCCGCGGTTCACGCGGGCCTCGATCTCCGCCAGTGCCTCGGGCTTCACCGGACCATGGTGCGTGAAGTCGAAGCGCAACCGGTCGGGCGCCACCAGCGACCCCGCCTGGTGCACGCTGTCGCCGAGTACCGCTCGCAAGGCCGCGTGCAGCAAGTGCGTGGCCGTGTGGTTCCGTTCCGTGTCCTTGCGACGGTCGCTCGGCACGCGCGCCACCGCCGGCCCGAACGTGAGCGATCCGGTGAGGCTGCCTAACGCGGCAATGCGGCCGTCGACCTTCCGGACGTCATCGACGTCGACGCGCCAGCCGTCCCCCACGATTTCACCGGCGTCCGACACCTGGCCGCCCGATTCGGCGTAGAACGGCGTCTCGCGCAGCAGGACAGCCACGCGTCCTTCGCCGAGCTGGCGGACCGCTGTGACCTGGCTTTCGATCTCCACCGTCTCATAACCGACGAAGCGGGTATCCGGCCATTCCACCCTGCCTGACAAGTCACCCGATACCACCGCCGGCGCGGCGCTCCCCGGCAGCGCAACCCTCCACCCCTTCGCGTCGGCCAGCTCATCGGCCGCCACGCTCAACTTCTTCGACTTCCGTTCCTCCTGCGACAGCTCGCGCTGGCGCGCCAACGCCGTCTCGAACCCGGCGATGTCCACCGTGTAGCCGCGTTCGCGCGCCATCAGTTCGGTGAGGTCGATCGGAAAGCCGAACGTGTCATAGAGCCGGAACGCATCCTCGCCGCTGATGGTGCCGCGGAACGTCGTCGAACCCTGGGTCGTGTGCGCCGGCGCAATTTCATCGAATCGCTTCATGCCGCCGTCGATCGTCGCCAGGAAGCGCTCTTCCTCCACGCGCGTCGTCTCCACGATGTGCGCGGCCTTCTGCCGCAGTTCCGGATAGACATCGCCAAGCGAGTCAACGACGACCGAAACCACGTGCACCAGCGTCGGCTCCCGGCGGCCAAGCAGCCAGGCATGGCGTACGGCACGGCGCAGGATGCGTCTCAGGACATAGCCACGCCCTTCATTCGACGGATGGACACCATCCGCGAGCAGGAACGCCACCGCGCGTGCATGGTCGGCAATGACGCGGAACGATGCCGGCTCTACGGTCAGTCGCTCCTCACCACCGGACTTTGCGTCGCGCGACTGACGAGAGAGCGACCGCGGCGAATCGTCCTCGCGCCCGAGGTACGGCCACCCCACGACTTCCTCGATGCGCTGGATCAGTGCCTGAAAATGCTCGGCGTGAAAATTGTTCGTGACGCCCTGCAGCACCGCCGCGATGCGATCGAGGCCCGCGCCCGTATCGACCGACGGCTTGGGCAGCGGAACCATCGTGCCGTCCGCCTGTCGGTCGAACTGCATGAACACGAGGTTCCAGATCTCGAGGAACCGCCCAGCCTCCGCGCCTTCATAAAACGCGTCGGTCGAGAACTCCGTGCGTTCGAGTTCGGTCCACTCACCGGTCGCACCGGCGGGGAACGCCCAGTCCTTTGTCAGGTGGGCGAGGTCGACATAGATCTCCGAACAGGGTCCGCACGGACCGGTGTCGGCCATCTGCCAGAAGTTATCCTTCTCGCCGAGCCCGTAGATGCGCGAGTCGGGAAGTCCCGCCACGTCGCGCCAGAGCGCGCGCGCTTCATCGTCATCGCGAAAGACCGAGATGCGGATGTGTTCCGCGGGGATGCCGAGATTTCCTGCCTGACGAGGGCCGGTCACCCACTCCCACGCAAACCGGATCGCGTCGCGCTTGAAATAATCACCAAACGAGAAATTGCCGAGCATCTCGAAGAAGGTGTGATGGCGATACGTGTGCCCCACCTGCTCGAGATCGTTATGCTTGCCGCCGGCCCGCACGCACTTCTGCGACGTCGCCGCCCGGCGCCCGTAATCGGTCCCTTCCAGTCCGAGGAAGATTTTCTTGAACTGGACCATCCCTGCGTTCGTGAACAGCAGGGTCGGGTCATCGGCCGGCACGAGGGCCGAACTCGGCCGTATGGCGTGACCATTACGCTGGAAGTACTCAAGGAATCGCGCGCGGATTTCCGAGGCATGCATAGTCCCGGAATATAAGCTTCCGGCGATGCACGTCTTTCAGGGTGCATGCGGCGCCGCGTGGGAGGTCACCTCCAGGCTTTGGACTTGGGCCTTGGAAAGGCAGGCGGGTTCGCGGTTGCGTGAAGGTCAAGTTTCAAACCACGCCGTCACTTGGTCAGTTGCCGGGCGCCGGTGCCGTCGTGGTTCATGACCCAGACTTCCATGCGACCGGATCGGTCGCTCTGGAAGGCAATCCGGCTTCCGTCCGGGAACCAGCTCGGCGTTTCGTCCAGGTACGGCGCAGTATGGGCGTTGAGTTTCGTGGCGTTCCCCGACGTCACGTCGATCACCCAGATGTGGGCGCTGCTTTCACTTGGCGTGTCGCGATTGTACCTCCCCGACTGAATGGCCAGACGGCTGCCATCGGGCGACCACGCCGGCCACTGGGGGCTGCCATCTTCGGCCGAAAACCGCGTTAACTGGCGCTCGCCGGATCCGTCGGCGTTCATGACCCATACCTGGAGCTGACGCGTGGAGTCAGACCGGGCAAAGGCAATCTGCTTCTGGTCCGGTGAGTAGACGGCGTTGAATTGCGACGCCGGTGTCCGGCTGACCCGGCGCACGTCCGTTCCGTCGAGCGCCGACTCCTCGATGTGCAGCGAGGGATACTGTCCGGTCGAATACAACGCCTTCTTCCCGTCGGGCGAGATCACTGGCTGCCGGCCACTCGCCTTCCCGATGATCATTGGCTGTGGCGACCGGGCGCTGGCGGCATAGATCGTGGACGCATTGTCGGCCCAGACCGAAAACACGACACGGTCGTCAGCCGTCCAGGATGGTGCGCTTTCGTTCGCCGCATCATTGGTGACGCGAATGAGCTGCGAACCATCGACGCTGGTCACGTACACGTCGAACGTTCCCGATCGATTCGAGGTGAAGGCGATGGCGTCTCCGCGTGGCGAAACGGACGGCAGGCCGCCATTGATGACCGGTCGGGCAGGCTGCTGCGCGCCGAGTACCACCGGCGCAACCGAGAGGCACAGCAGGATCAGTGAGTGTTTCATGAGCAACCGTGGAAGGGTTGGCTCACGCTAGGCACTCGGGCGCTGGACCAGGTGGACACGGAGTTCCGAACTTGTTCAGGACTCGTGATCGTTGAGCAGAAAAAGGGGTCAGGCTCCGTTTTGAAAACGGGGTCAGACGCCTTTTCGGTCAGAGCACTTCCGCGAGCACCTTGCGAATGACATCGCTCTGGTACCCTCGCCGCGCCAGGAAGGCGTACAGTCGCTGCTTTCGCTTCGCGGCGTCGAGCGACGCGAGGGCACGCACGCGCTTCTGCGCGATGGCCAGGGCGGCACCATATTCGTCGAGATCCACTTCGCTCAACGTTTCGCTGATCGCCTCTTCAGCAACGTCCGCCGAGATGCCCTTTTTTCGCAGCGTCGAGATGACGTTCCGGCGCGATACGCCACCCGTTACGGCCTTTGAACGGGCGACCTGCCTCGCGTAGGAGGCATCGTCGAGGAATCCCTGCGATTCGAGCCTCGCGACCGTCCACGATATGTCGACATTGCGGGCACCTGCTCGGCGGAGCCGGATGGCGAGGTCGCGTGAGGACCGTGCGCGAACAGCGAGCAGGTCGAGCGCCTTGTCGAGCACGATGGTCCGGTTCACGGCTTCAACGATTGACAGCACTTGCTCCCTGCTGATCTGCTGCGCCTCTCGAATCCCGCTATCAGCGATGAAGTCGATCGTGACATCGCCGATATCGTGCCCGTTGACCGAGACGCGAAACCGATCGTTCCGCCCCGGCACCGCCGAGAGATCGGTGAGCAAGTAAGGCTCGGTGAATGCCTCGAGATCGACATCGACCGCCGCAATACGAGCCGGCCCCCGCCTTTTAGCCTGATCGCGACGAGACATGGAATCGCTCATTCCCGTGCCCCGTGCCCCGCGCCCCGTGC
>CAMPKM010000328.1 GCA_946887155.1 uncultured Gemmatimonadota bacterium | reverse complement strand
GGCTGGCTGAGGGTGGCGAAATCGTGGCGACGGTCGGCGGCGTCATTACCCGCCTGCACCGTGCGCTCAACGCCACCGAAGTAAGTCTCTGGCTGTACGCGAGCGGCACGCTGCGCCGTTCGGCTATCGCCGGCGCGCCGCTCCTGACCGTCGACGACGTGCAGGGTGCGATCGACGAACCAGAACCGCGGCCCGGACTCGTCGCGCGGCGGCTCGTCGCCGGCGGACAGCGTGTCGGCATCCTGGCCGTGGGCGGCGCGAGCGGGCTGAGCTCCGACGCCAGTGACGTGCTGACGATCGTGGCGAACCTGCTCGCCCCGTGGCTCGCGCACGCCGAAGATACGCACCGTTTGACGGGCGAAGTCGCGCGTTCGGCGCGTCAGATCGAAGACGAACGCCGGCTGACGGCGCGCATCATCGACGCCCTCCCGCTCGGCCTGTATGTCATCGACCGGGATTATCGCGTGCAGGCATGGAACAGCAATCGCGAGATCGGCAGCCAGGGCGTCTCGCGTGAACATGCAATGGGCAAGTTGATCTTCGATGTGCTGCATCGCCAATCCGCGAACGCGCTCCGCGCCGAGTTTGACGAGGTGTTCACGACCGGCCGCATCCAGCAGTTCAACATCGAGTCGTCCGCGTCGGGCCAGCGTCGCACGTTCCGGATCAGCAAGATCCCGATGCGGATCGACGACGGCCCCATCACGCACGTCATTTCGATTGGCGAGGACATCACCGAATGGACGACGGCGCAGGAACGGTGGGCGCAGTCGGAAAAGTTGGCGGCGATCGGGCAGCTGGCGGCCGGTGTCATGCACGAGATCAACAACCCGCTGGCGACGGTGGCGGCGTGCGCCGAGAGCCTGTCGTTGCGTCTCGGCGACCTGCGATCATCGGGTGTGAAGGTGCCGCCGGAAACGGATGACTTCACGCGCATCATCGACCACGAGGTGCAGCGCTGCAAGAAGATTATCGACAGCCTGCTCACGTTCTCGCGTCCCAGGTCGATGGACAAGCTGCCGACCGACCTGAACGCGGTGGTCGAGCAGGCGATCTTCCTGGTGAAGCATCACGCCCGGTTCCGGAACCTGCGGCTGCAGACGATTTTCGACCCGGACCTTCAACCGGTGCCGGCGAGCGCCGAGCAGCTCATCCAGGTGATCATGGCGCTCATGATCAATGCGGCCGACGCCATGAACGAGGAGGGGTCGATCACGATCCGGACGCGCCGTGGCGCGACGGACGCGGAAGCGGCGATCGCCGAGGTCATCGACGAAGGGGTTGGCATCCCGAGGGCCGACTTGCCCAGGATTTTCGAGCCGTTCTACACGACCAAGCCACCCGGACGCGGAACGGGGCTCGGCCTGTCCGTGTGCTATTCCATCATTGCCGGCCACGGGGGCCGGATCGAAGTGGACAGTGCGGTTGGCGCCGGCAGCACGTTTCGCGTGCTCCTGCCTGACGACAGGGCGCGGGCTCCTGGTGCCCCAGGCCCCATGCCCCACGCCTCATGAACGTACTGGTCATCGAGGACGACCCGACCGTCGGCGGCTTCATCCGCCGCGGGCTGGAGGAACAACGATACCGCGTCTCGCTCGTGCCTAACGGCGAGGAAGGGGAGCGGATCGCGGCGTCGGAGTCGTTCGACGTCGTCATCCTCGACATGCGCCTGCCGGGCAAGTCGGGGCTCGACGTGCTGCAGTCGCTGCGGTCGCGCGGGTTCGAGACGCCGGTGCTGGTGCTGACGGCGCAGGACGCGGTCGACGCCAAGGTGCGCACGTTCCGCGCCGGCGCCGACGACTACGTCACCAAGCCGTTTGCGTTCGAGGAGCTGCTGGCGCGCGTCGAGGCGCTTTCGCGCCGGCCCAAGGCGATGGCGTCACCGGTGCTGAAGGTGGAGGATCTCGAGGTGAACCGTGACACGCGCGAGGTGCACCGCGACGGCACGCTCATCGAGTTGACACCGAAGGAGTTCGCGGTGCTCGAATACCTCATGCGGCACGCGGGCCGGGTCATGAGCCGGACGCTCATCACGGAGTACGCGTGGGGGTATCACTTCGACCCGGGCACGAACATTGTCGATGTGGTGATCAATCACCTCCGCAAGAAGGTGGATGCCGGGCGCAGTCGAAAACTGATCACGACCGTTCGCGGAGTGGGGTATGTGATAAAGTAAGGGTCGAACCCCAGACCCCACTCCCCAGCCCAACCCTGAGTGAGCTTACGCGCCTGGATTGCCACCCGCTTTTCCGTGCTCCTGCTCGGAGCCATGGTGGTCTTTGTGTTCGCTCTGTTTGTCACCCGGCAGATCGGGGCCAACGGCGAGGCGCGCGGACTCGCCGAGGAACGGGCGCGGCTTGCGCAGCTGATCGTTCGGCAGACCGCGGTGGCTGGGGCACCCATCACCGTTCGGGAACGGAGGACGGATACCCTTCCGTTCACCGGAGCGCCGCGGGTTCAACTGGAGCCGCGACTGAGGGAGTTGCTCAACGTGGTCGGCGGGTACGTCTGGGTGCTCAGCGACACCGTTCTTTACAGCTCGGTGCAGGCCCGCCAGCTCGATAGTCTCACGCTCGACTCACTAAACAGCTCCCTGAGGCAATTGCGCCACGCGGAGGCATCGTCGCAAACGGTTACGCTGGGGCGACAGGGCCTGTTTACGCGAAAGGGTGTCATGGTCGAGCGCCAGGAAACGCTGCCTAACGGGCAATTGCTCCGCGTCGTGGCGGCCGCGCCGCTGTCCGAGGTGTCGTTGTCGCCCTTCGAGCTGCTCGGGGCTGCCCTCATCGTCCTGCCGCTGATCCTGGGCCTTGCCATCTGGGGCGCGTTCCTGATTGCCGCCCGGGCCACCGAGCCGCTCGAGAAACTCACGAAGGAAGTCGTCGAAATCACCGACGGACGGAGCCTCCATAACCGGTTGAATCCGCCCCCCGACGGCACCCTGGAAATCACGCGCCTCACCGGGCAGCTCAATGAAATGATCGGCCGGCTCGAGACGTCGTTTGCCGCATTGCGCCGCTTCACCGCCGATGCCAGTCATGAGTTGAAGACCCCGCTGGCCGTGCTGCGTGCGGACGTCGAGCGCGCGATGCACTCCGAGCAGGGCGGTACCGACCAACTGGTCGCACTCGAGGAAGCGCTGCAGGAAACCACGCGCATGGCCGACCTGGTCGAGAGCCTGCTCACCCTGGCTCGCGCCGACGAAGGACGGTTCGACCTCATGCGCGAGCCGGTCGAGCTCGAGCCGCTCGCTCGCGACGTCTTCGAGACCGCGCTCATCCTCGGCGAGGATGCGGGCCTCCAGGTGACGATGCCGGTCGCGAACAACTGCATCGTCGACGGCGACCGGATCCGGTTGCGCCAGCTCTTCCTGAACCTCATCACCAACGCCATCAAGTACACGCCGCGCGGCGGCGAGGTGGAATTGTCGCTGACTGCGGACGAGGAGGAAGCCACGTTCACCGTAAAGGACACCGGCATCGGCATCGCGGCCATCGACCTGCCGAACATCTTCGACCGTTTCTATCGCGCTGATCGCGTCCGTTCGCGGCAATCCGAACGCGGCGGATTCGGCCTGGGCCTGTCGATCAGCCAGTGGATCGCGCAGGCCCACGGCGGCACGCTGAACGCCCAGTCGCGCCTGCACCGCGGCAGCACGTTCACCGTGACGCTTCCACTTTCCGATACCGCCACGCCAGCAACACCTCCGCAGAGCGAACGACGCCAACAGCACCCCGTAGCGGCCGACTGACCTGTCAAGTCGTCGTAAAGCAGCCTAACGCTGCTCGTTCAACGGTTCCTGGTCAGGACGAAGTAAATCCGGGGTTCGAGAAGACAAACCGCCAAGGACGCCAAGTGACGCCGAGGTCACGCACCACCTTGGCGTTCTCGGCGTCCTTGGACAAGCTGGGTAATCTCCCGCGCCTCCCCGAGAAAGAACCAGCTCCGCGTCGATTCGCCCAATCCGCGTAGACTCGCCCCTCAGCAGTTGACCTACCGCGAAAATCCGTCGCAATCCCGTCGATAATCGACCCCTAATCAAGGAAATACTTTCGGGTCACGATCCACACATCGCTCATTCATCTTGCTGTCCTATCCTGCCGGCGTCGCAGTGGTTGTCCACGGTTCACGTCGGAGGCAGACATGTTCAGCAACCTCGTGGAGTCAAAGGGCAGGAAAGCGCGCCGGCGCGGCAGCATGGTGTTTTCGTTCATCGCGCACTACGGACTCGTACTTGG
>CAMPKM010000327.1 GCA_946887155.1 uncultured Gemmatimonadota bacterium | reverse complement strand
GGGACATCGCCGACACACTCAACGGACTGATGGCGATTCCAAACCTGATCTCGGTTCTCATCTCGATTCCTTTGCTGCGAAAGCTGCACGTGGAGTTCTTCAAGTCACGCCGATAGAAACTGCGAGTTGGCCGCGAGCCTGGTCTGGGACGAGCCTGCCTAACCATTCGGCCGGCAAGCTTTACCCTCGCAGCTCATCGCAGAGATCGACGAGCGAAATGGCCTCGACATCTTCGGCGAGCGGAAACCGCTCCGGGCCGGGGTAGACCACCAGGCGCCGTTCGGGCCGGACGGGGAATCATCCGTGCAATTATGGAGTTGGCCTCCCTAAATGCACGGACGATCGCCGGACGTCGGGTCGCGACTGGCCATTGTGGTCGAGCGTGTGCAAGATGGGAGCTGTTCGACCATTCAGCCGGAGGTCCGCCCATGCGCCCCGTTGCTCTCGTCCCGCTTGCTGCGCTTCTACTCTGCTGTCGCGAACGCATTGCGCCGCCTGTGCTCGGAGGCACCGCTCGTTCCGCCGACAGTGTCGAAATCCGATACGATGCGCGCGGAAGTGGCAGCCCGGTCATCATGCTGATCCCCGGCTGGACCAACCCACGACAGATCTGGGGCGAGCACGCCGAAACCCTGGCGCGCGACCATCGCGTCATCGCGATAGACCTTGCCGGTCACGGTGAGTCGGGAACGAATCGCACCACATGGTCGGTGAAGTCGTTCGCCGAGGATGTCGTGGCGGTCGCGGATCGGGAACAGGTCGACCGGGTCGTCCTCGCCGGCTTCTCGATGGGCGGAGCGGTCGCGCTGGAGGCGGCTCGCCTGCTCGGCGAGCGCGCCGCAGGCATCGTGTTCGTGGACACCTTCCAGGATCCCGACCTGGTGATGCCATCGGAGCAGGTCGAAGGCGTCATCGCGCAGTTCCGTGCAGCTTGGGGTGACACCGCCTTCCTGCGCGCCTTTGCGTACACGCCCGAGACGCCGGACTCGATCCTCCGCTGGATGGCGTCGTTCATGCCAGCGGAGTTAGGCGAGCACCAGTTCGACATCTTCCGCGAGCAGCAGCGGTGGATGGTCGAAGGGCGCGAGGAGGCGCTGCGCGGCGTCACGGTTCCCGTCGCGGCCATCAACTCGACACGCGAACCGACGAAGGTCGAGGCCCTACGCCGCTACTTCCCGGGATTCACGGTGGACACGATCGATGGCGTCGGGCACGCCGGCATCCTGCACGAGCGCGTGGCGCGGTTCGACAGCCTGATGCTGGCACTGGTCGACCGGTTCATTGAGCGGTAGGCGACGCACGAACGGGCCCCGCCCATGCGAGACCCGTTGTGTGTAACGGCGATTTCCATCAACGCAGTTACTCGTCGACGTCGGCGTCTCTCTTTTCGCCGATCTTTCGCTCAACCTTGCCGAGGGTATCCTGCGCCTTGCCCTTCAACTGATCGATCTTCCCCTCAGCCTCGAGACTGTTGTCACCAGTCAGGCTGCCGGCGGCATCCTTGATCTTGCCCTTGAGGTCATTTGCCTTGCCCTCGGCAGAATCCTCGATGCCCTTCTCGGTCCAGTTCTTGTCTCTCATATGTCAGTGGATTGGGCCGCTTTGAGCGCGGCAGTTGTGAGTGTCTGTGCGAACGAGTCGGTGCTATCGGCCCCAACGCGAGTAACCCCATCCTCCGCCAAAAAGCACCAGCAGAACCACCAGAATGATCAATAGCGTGCTATCCATGATTGCCTCACGAGTGAGGGTGTCGGACGCGACGGCCATGCGCCGAGGCTCCGCCTTCACGACAACGGGTGCGCTCCCTGCTGAGGCAGCTATGCCGGAGGAATCGCAGCACCGTTAGTCAAAGTGTACGAAGCGGGGTTCGCGGCCGAATCCGTCGTACGGGCGATCTTTCGCTCGCTCGGAAGGAGCATTCTGCGAGCTGGGCCATGTCGTGCTGTCGCGTCAGCGTAGAATCGTTTTGATTCTTGCAAGATGACCTTAATAAAATCTCGCTTTCTCCTCACAGTGCTGGGCGTAGTGTCCGTCCCGGGTTGGAGCTGTCAGCCCGCCGAGGAGGCGCGGTTGGCCGCCGCCACCCGCGACAGCGCGGGCATCGGCATCGTGGACAACGAAACGCCCGCGTGGCGACCGGGCGACGAGTGGACGGTCGCAGCCGATTCGTTCGTCGCAGTCCAGCTTGGGAACGACACCGCGACCATGGATATCAGCGTCGCAATTCGCCTCGGGAATGGCACGTTCGTCGTGGCGGACGACGCCTCGAAGACGCTGCGCTGGATCGGATCGGACAACTCATCGACAACGGGCAGACTCGGCGATGGGCCGGGGGAGTTCCGGAGTTTCTCACTCGTGGCGGCCACGTCGCTCGACAGCTTGATCGTGTGGGACGGTACGGCGCGCCGCGCGTCTGTATTCCACGCCGGCAAGTACATCCGCGCTTTCACACTGAAGGCACCGGCCGATTGGGTTGCACCATCCATTCGGGGCGCCCTCGCCAACGGCCGCCTCCTCGGCGTTCCGCTTCCAGTACCGCTGGAGGAATCGCCGGCCGGTGTGCACCGCCCTGACGTCCCCGCCGGAGTCTTCACCCCGGCGGGCGACCTGGCGATCGAACTGGGCCGCTTTCCCAGCGCGGCGGTCGAGTACCGCCCGTCGACCACGCGTGGCGCCGTGCTTCGCTTGCTTGTTCCCTTCGGCCCCTCCACCATCGTGGCCGCGGGCGGTGACTGGATTGTCGTTGGTGACAACGCCCGGTACGAGCTGTTCGTGTACGACGCGGCGGGCCAGATGACACGAATCGTCAGGCTCCCCAGCGCGGCCGAACCAGTCACCGAAAAGGATCTCGAGCGTGAGCTCCAGCGCCGTCTGGAGGGTGCCCCTCCCATCGAGGAGATTCGCGCCGGCATCCGGGCGTCGTTCCGGTCGACTCCCGCGGCGGAGCGCCAACCGCATTTCGACCGTGTGCTTGTGGACCAGTCCAATTACATCTGGATACGTCGCCGTCACTCATCGGAGGGCAGCCAGTGGGACGTCGTTAGGCCCGATGGAGCCTGGCTCGGCGGGGTGCGAACCCCGGCCGGACTCGAAGTCCAGCAGATCGGCGAGGACTTCGTCCTGGGGCTGTGGGCCAACGCCGAGGGCGTAAATGAGGTTCGGTCGTATCGGTTGCGGCGGGGCAGATCGCCCTAGATGCCAGTCGGCGCGCGCCGTGCCCAGAGACACGACCTCAGGGCGCGACCGCCCAGAGCATGGACCGAATTCATGGCGCGGGACCTGTGACGGGGAGAACTTTCGACAGTTGCGGCCAAGTTGGGGGTGGCTCTCCCTCAACAGGTTTGCGATGGCTTTCGTAGGTTTGAGAGGTACTGTGCAGGCAATCCGCCCAGGCTGGTACCACACACTCCCCCCGCCCCGGTTCATCCATGAAGAAGTCACTCCTCCTGCTGCTTCTCGCCGCCTGCGCATCGCAGGTCACCGCCAACACCGAGCTGAAAGAGTGGCAACAGCAGGCGCAGAACGTCACGATCATCCGCGATGACTGGGGCATTGCCCACGTCTATGGAAAGACGGATGCTGATGCGGTCTTTGGCGCGATCTACGCGCAAGCCGAAGACGACTTCAATCGCGTCGAGACGAACTACCTGAATTCGATGGGTCGCCTGGCCGAGGCCGAGGGGGAATCGGCGATCTGGCGCGACCTGCGAATGAAGCTGTTCATCGACCCCGAGCACATGAAGGAGCTGTACGCGCAAGCGCCCGACAGCCTGAAGAAGCTCATGGACGCCTGGGCCGATGGCCTCAACTACTACCTGGCGACGCACCCCGAGGTAAAGCCGCGCGCGATTACGCGCTTCGAGTCGTGGATGCCATTGACCTTCAGCGAAGGAAGTATTGGCGGGGATATCGAGAGGGTGAATCTCGGACAGCTCGAGGCGTTCTATGGGGACTCGGGAATCGGGAAAAGGGAATCGGGAATCGTTGGGACCCGGGAATCGGGAATGGGGAGTCGGGAATCGGGAATCGTTGTGGCGCATAACGACGATGAACCGCGGGGCTCGAATGGCATCGTCATTGCTCCGTCGAATACGGCGAACAAGCGGGCGCTGCTCCTGATCAACCCACACACCAGCTTCTTCTTCCGCTCCGAACTCCAGAGGGTCAGCGAGGAAGGACTCAACGCGTACGGCGCGTCGACCTGGGGGCAGTTCTTCATTTACCAGGGATTCAACGACAAGACGGGC
>CAMPKM010000326.1 GCA_946887155.1 uncultured Gemmatimonadota bacterium | reverse complement strand
CAGCTGCTTCTCGGTGAGGTGGTCCGGCGTGTCGGCGAGGTGCGCCTGCAACTCGGTGGCGCGCGCCAGCACTCTCTCCAGCGCGGCACGATCGAGCGGGGCCAGCGAACCACCCGGAACGTCGTTCCGGGCGGGAGGATCAGATGACATGTGTCAGGCAACGGGTGTGACCGGAATATGCGCAGTCATCACCCGTGCCGCATCGCGCCGCCGGGTTACTCCACCTGCCGTCCGCAGGTGATACAGAACTGCCACTCCACCTCGAGCTCGGTGCTGCAGGCCGGACATTGCTTGACCGACAGGTTCTGCCCGCAATGCGGACAGAAATGCGCTTCGCGTCCGTCGGGTAATTCGCCACCACAATATCGGCAGCCATGCGCCGGCGCGGTCTGACGCACGGGCGCGGGCTTCGCGGGCATCGGTGCCGGTCGTGGAGGCCTGGTGGTGACAACCGGTGAACTCGGTGGCGACGCGACCGCCGCCGGCGATGCTCCCGACGCCGTCACCTCGACGGTGGCGCGGCCCGCCATTTCTGCCTGACGAGTAGCCATCGGCTGTGAAACCCGCACGGCCGGCGGCGACTCCGCGTCGAGCGCCCGCACGGCGGTCGCGGACACCGACACGGCCGCCGTTCCCCAGGCACGGAAGATCGAGAGGTCGGGGTTCGGTGACTCGAGTTCCGCCTGCAGCGCGGCCTGCATGTCGGGATCGCCCTGCAGCAGCCCCCGCGCACCCGACAGCAACCGCATCAGCGTGACCTCGTATTCCTCGGCGGAATCGATGCCAAGTTCGACGCGGTTCAGGCGGTACGGGATGATGTGCTGGTGGATGGCCGAAACTTCAAAGGGCCGCGACAACATGTCAGGGTGCCCGGCGCGAATGTTGTGCACCAGTCGCCGGAACATGCGGTCCAGTTCATCCATCAGCTCTTGCCCTCGAGTTTGGCCATTCTTGCGTCAATGTCATTGGTCGGTTTCGCGCCAAAGACGACGCGCACCTGCTCAACGACACGAGTCATGATATGATCGGAATTGGCTCGGGCGTCGCGATATCCGATCGTATAACCGATGGCAATGGCAACCCCGACAACGAACGCTTTCCCCATGTTCACTGCCTCCTGGGGGGACACCTCAGGGACTCGTTGCCTGCGGCCTGGGTAACGCCCGGGAGGCGCGAAAAACGGCGGAATCGGGAAAGGGTTCCAGGCTCACGGACTTTGCGGCGCTCGCCTTCGCCTCGAGCCAGGCGTCGAACTCCGAGTCGACCAACCCGCCCGAGGTCGAGAGGTCGCCCGCGGCGCGCACGGCGAGGTCATTCGCATACTCGTTCTGCGCATGACCGGCGTGGCCGCGCACCCAACGCCAGTGCACGGCATGCGGAGCAGCGGCGTCGACCGCCTGACGCCACAGCTCGAGGTTCTCGATCGGACCGCTCTTGCGCGTCCAGCCGCGCCGCGCCCAGTCATGCACCCATTGGGTCATGCCATCGACGATGTAACGCGAGTCGGTGGTAAACATGACGCGGAAGCGCTTGCCCTTCCGCGAGAGCGCGGTCATCGACTCGATTACCGACCGCAGCGCCATCCGGTTGTTTGTCGTGGCTTTCTCTGAAATCCAGAGGTCGCGCCTGACGAGTGGCGCGTCCGGTCGCTGCCGGAACTCGAGCAGGACGCCGACGCCGCCGGGGTTGTCGCCCTCACGCCCGTTGCCGAGGCACGATTCGTCGGCGTAGATCGCCACCAGCGCATCCGGACCCTCACTCACGGCAGGACCTCGAGGCTGTCCAGCAGGTCGATGATCACGTCCATGACGTCGCCGGTGGTCGGATGGGTGGCCTCGATGACCTCGCGGCCATTGCGCAGGTAGATTCGCCGCGGCAGTACGACCGTCTCCCGACCCTGGCGCACGACGACGATCCGCTTCCCGTCCTGGACGGCGCGTTCGAGCCGGTCGTATTCCTTCGGTGAGAGGTGGGCCATTCAGGCACCCCGGCACCAATCGAGTGCCAGCCGCTCGAGCACGCGCGTCGCCCGCAGGATCTCCGACTCGACCACCCACTCGGTGGCGGAGTGGGCGAGGGAGATATCGCCAGGCCCGTAACAGATCGCGGGGATGCCGGCGGCATTCAGCAGGGCCGCATCCGTCCATGCCGACAGTCCGTCGACGGTCACGGGATCGCCGGTCGAGCGCATGGCCATCTCGAGCGACCGCACGATGGGCGCATCGACCGCAACGTCGCTCGGCCACTGCGAAAAGACATGCCGCACGCGGCCCTGCACGTTGGCCGCGGATCCGGCAATTCGCGACACGGCGTTCTCCATCTCGAGAACGGCGTCGTCCGGCGACTCGCCCGGCACCGTGCGACGCTCCACTTCGAGCGTGCACCGGTCAGGGTACGTCGACCAGCCGCCGCCGCCGGCGATGGACGATGCGTGCAACGACGCGCGTCCGAGCAATGGATGCGTGTGCCTGACGAGTTCTTCGCGTTCCAGACGATCCAGCTCGGCGAGGAGGAGTCCGGCATGGCGGATCGCGTCGATGCCGACATCGTGCCGGCTACCGTGCGCGGCGCGGCCGGTGAACGTGACCTCCGTCCAGGTGAACCCCTTGTGCGCCGGGGCGATCGCCAGGCGCGTCGGCTCCGTCACGATGCAGGCGTCGGCGCGAACACCGCGATCGATCAGGCCTTTTGTGCCGGCGCTCTGCCACTCTTCATCGACCACCGCTGCGATGACGACTTCACCTTCGAGGCCGGCCTGGGCTGCGCACCACGCCGCGCAGCACATCGCGGCCACACCCGCCTTCATGTCCGTGGCGCCACGGCCATACATCCGGCCGTCGCGCGTCGTGGCGTCGAAGGGCGCGTGCGACATGCCCTCGACTCCCACCACGTCCAGGTGTCCGTTGAACATGAGCGAGCGGCCTCCGGCCTTCCCGATCCGGGCCACCACGTTAGGCCGCCCGTCGGCCACTTCCTGCAACTCGGCGCGGAACCCCCAATTCTGCAGGATCGCGCAGAGAGCCCTGGCGACGGCGCCTTCGCCGGGCGCTCCGGCCACGAGGCCAGGGTTCCGTGAATCGACCTGTACCAGCAGTCGCGTCAGCGCGACGGCATCGCCGGGTGCAACGGTGGTCATGAGGGTGATGGAGCGATGCCGGCGGGTTCGGCCCGCGCGGCCACGTGAACTCCGCGTGTCGCGACCCGTACTTCCAGGATCGAAGCGTGGCGTGCCATGGCCTGGCGCACGTCACCCTCCCGCCCCTCGGCGGCGATCGCGAGGACGCAGCCGCCGCCCGATGCGCCTAACGCCTTCCCGCCGAGCGCACCGGCCGACATCGCGGCGGCGAGGGTCGCGTCGATGGCCGGCGTCGGGATCCCGGGGTGCAGGGAACGCTGGTGTATCCAGTGTTCCGCAACCAGGCCGCCGAGGGCATCCAGGTCGCCCGCTTCGAGGGCGGCGACCATGAGCGCCGCCAGATCGCGCATCCGGTCGAGCGCTCCCAGGACGTTTCGGTCGCGCGCGCGGTAAGCATCGATCACCGCGGTGATCGTGGCGCTGGAGATTCTCGACTGGCCGGTGTAGGCCACGATGCACCGTCGATCGAGCGCGTCGCGGAGGTCGTGGGTGAGCGGGAGGCGCCTCGCCGTTACCGTGTCGCCGAACCAGAGCCCCAGTGCGCCACCCATGGCTGCCGCATAGTGGTCCTGCCGCCCTCCCGCGATGCCGAGGTCTTCTACTTCAAGCCGGCGACTCTCTTCGGCCAGGTTTTCCGGGTCGAGAGCGGCACCTCGCCAGGCCGCCAGTCCGCCGAGCACTGCCACACCCGCCGCGGAGGAGCCGCCCAGTCCGGCCCCTAACGGGTATTCGGCGTGGACGGAGACATGGAGGTCTGGCATCGACGCGCGCCGGGTGGCGGCGAGAGCGAGGGCGTTGTCCGGACCGTCGCTGGTGGACGACGTGGTACCGCCATCTCGGGCCCGAACGGTGGCGACAGCGTGCAGTTCGATGGCGACGTTGCAAACGCAGCCACCCCGTTCGTCGCTGTATGGGGGAACGTCGGTCCATCCGCCACCGAAATCGATGCGGGCGGGTGCCCGGGCAACGATTGCATTCATGGCCCAAGGATACGGAGGCGACATCTCCCGTGACACTGCTGAGTCACCCCAGAAAGCCGGCTCCCGCCGAGTTCGGGGTCAGACACGGGGTCTGACCCCGTGTCTGACCCCGTGTCTGACCCCGAACTTGGGGTGGACGGCTATTTCTTG
>CAMPKM010000325.1 GCA_946887155.1 uncultured Gemmatimonadota bacterium | reverse complement strand
GTCGTGTTCCTGACCGACATCTACCCGGCACGCGAGCAACCGCTGCCAGGCATCACGTCGGCGCTGGTCGCTGACGCCCTCACGCGCCATGGCAACGCGCCGCGCTGGCAGGGGGCCCGGGACGCACTCGCGAAGGCCATTGCGGATGTCGCCCAGGCCGGCGATGTGGTGCTCACGCTCGGGGCGGGGGACATCACGCGCACCGGCACCGAACTGTTGCAACGCCTGGGTGACGCGTCATGATCGTCGACCAGGACGCACCCGTTCCCGAACGCCGCCCTCGTTGGGGGCGACGTTTTGCCGCCGTCGGCATCGTGCTGCTGCTTTTCAGTCCGTTGTGGGCGCGACCGTTGTTGACGCGCATGGATTTCTTCCGCGTGCGGCGCGTCGAAGTGCGGAACGCCCGCTTCACGCCGGTGCAGGACGTGCGTCGCCGGCTCGGCATCGATACCACGTTTTCCATCTGGAACGACCTTGATCCACTGCGGGACAGCGTGGCGACGCACCCCCAGCTCAGTGACGTGCGCATCTCGCGGCGTTTCCCGTCGACGTTGGTGGTGACGGTCGAGGAGCATCAACCCGTCGCGTTGGTGCCGGGCAAGAACGGACTCCAGGCGTATGACGCCACCGGTCGTGCGCTGCCGCTCGATCCCAGTCGTACACCGGTCGACGCCCCAATCGTGTCGCGTGCCGACACTGCGATCTTCCGTCTGTTGGGCCAATTGCAAGCCGTACAGGGCAACCTGTTCGCACGCGTGAACGAGGTGCGGCGGGAAGGGAAGCAGGAGCTGGTGCTCGATCTCGTGACGGTTTCACTCCGGCTCCGGCCGGACATCGGCGTGGAACGATTGGCGCAGGTATCTTCTGTCGAGGCCGAACTCGCGCGCCGCCAGCGTCGCGTGCGCGAGCTCGATTTCCGTTTCCGTGACCAGGTAATCGCGCGATTCCAATGACCCCTGAACGACTCGTAGCAGGACTCGACATCGGTTCCTCGAAGACGACGGCGATCATCGCCGAAGTCGTGGGCGAGCTGCCCCGGCATCCCGGGATCAAGGTGCTTGGGGTAGGGCAGGCGCGAACGACCGGTTTGCGGCGCGGCGTCGTCGCCGACATCGAGGAGGCGACGCGTTCGATCAAGAAGGCGCTGACCGATGCCGAGCGCATGTCGGGAGCGCGCGTCGAGCACCTCTACACCGGGATCGCCGGCGAGCACATGGAGGCGATGATCTCGAAAGGCATCGTCATCGTGAGCGGCGAAGAGATCTCGCGATCGGACATCGATCGCGTGAACGCGGTCGCCCGCACGCGCGACATTCCGCAGGATCGCGAGCTGCTGCACGCGATTCCGCAGGAGTATACGGTCGACGGGCAGGAAGGCATTCGAGAGCCGGCGGGGATGGCCGGCACGCGCCTCGAGACGGAGATGTATCTCGTCACGATCGGCAGCGGACCGGCGACGAACCTGCGGCGCGCCGTGGAGCGCGCCGGCTACAAGGTGCAGGAACTCGTGCTCGAGCCCCTGGCCAGTGCGCTGGCGGTGCTGACAGAGGATGAGAAGGAGTTAGGCGTCGGCATGATCGAGATGGGCGCCGGGTCGACCGACGTCGCAGTTTTTCACGAGGGCAAGATCCGCCACCTCGCCGCGATTACCTACGGTGGGAACAGCGTCACGAACGACATCGTCCACGGCCTTGGGCTGACGCAAGCCGACGCCGAACGCGTGAAGGAGCGTCACGGTTGCGCGTACGAGCCGATGGTGGACCGCTCGGACATGATCGCGTTGCCGAGTACGGCGGCGCAGGGTGATCGGCAGATTTCGCGCGATCTGCTGGCGCACATCATTCACCAGCGGATGGACGAGATCTTCGACCTGGTGCTGCGCGACATCCAGGAATCAGGCTACCTGAGCAAACTTACTGCGGGGATCGTCCTCAGCGGCGGTGCGGCGGCGCTTCCTGGGATGGGAGAACTGGCGGCGGATCTGTTCGGGACCGCGGTTCGAGTGGCTGTTCCGAAGGAAAATGTCACGGGGCTCGCCGATGCGGTCGAAGCGCCAAGGTTTGCGACATCGGTCGGATTGGCTCAATACGCCGCCAATCGTGTTGCGATCGGGTCGGGAGCGCCGTCGACAAAGAAAAGCGCACCGATGCTCAATGCGCCTGGCATGGACAAGCTGGCACAGAAGGTTAAGGTGTGGTTGCAGGACTTTTTCTAGGTCGCGCGCGCATTGCTGGCGTCCCAGCGTCGAAAGCCCGTCGGCTGCCTGACGACCCTGCTCATCGCTGCCGCTTGGGACCGGAGCGAAGGCTCGCACGACCAGGGCGCGCACGCGACAGGCATCGGCAGCGGTAATCGGCGATCTGTCAGAGCCAGTTCAGCGGCACGCCGAGAATCCGGTCTTCATAGAGCCGGGGCGCGATATCCGTGTTGAGCACAAGGCCCAGCCGCGCCTTGTGTTCGGCCACGAAATCCCGGAGCGGCCGCAACGCCCTCGCGTCGACCGCGGACGCGTGCTTCACCTCGACGGCCACCAGCCCGAAGTCGCCACGGAGCACCAGGTCCACCTCCGCGCCCCCGGCCGTGCGGTAGTGCGAGTACTCCACGCCCGCGCCGAGGGCGGCAAGCTGTCGGAGAATCTCCTCGATCGCCATCCCTTCCCACGACGACCCCATTTGTGGGTGACTCAGCAAAGCCTGGGTATCGGGAATCCGGAGCAGCGCGTGCAACAATCCCGTGTCTCGCAAGTATCCGCGCGGGTGCCGAACGATGCGCCTGACGGCATCACCCGAAAAGGCGGGGACGCGGCGCCAGACGAACGTGCCATGCGCGATGTCGAAATAATCGCGCGCCGTGGGCTGGGAGACGTTGAGCGCTCGGGCGGTTTCGGCGTAGTTGATGACACGACCCGACAGCCCCCCCAGCAGCTCGAGGAAACGCCGGAACCGGACCTCATCGAGCCCCGGGAATAGCCGCTTGACGTCCCGATACAGATAGGACTGTACATACTGCTCGATCCAGCGTGATCGGAACCGCTCGCCGGGCGTGAGCCATGGCTCCGGGAAACCTCCGCGGAACCAGAAATCATGCAGTGTGGCGAGTGTACCGCGTGCCTTGAGGCCGTCAATCAGGTCGTCCGGCTTCGTCCGCCGGTGAAGGAGCCGGGCCAGCACCGAGTCGCGTTGGGTCGTTCCGGTCACCTCCGCCCATGAGAACGGAGAGAGCTCGATGACGCCTACGCGTCCAGCAAGGCTCTCCGAAATCGACGTCACCAGGTCGGGTGAGCTCGACCCGGTGATGACGAAGCGACCCTTTTCCCCTCGGTGCGCGTCGATCGCGACGCGGAGCGCGGGGAACAGCGCAGGTAGTTGCTGCGCCTCGTCGATCGCCACGCGCCGCGGGTTGAGCCGAAGGAAGGTGTCCGGATCACGCGAGATGGTGGTAAAGTCGGCGCGCCGTTCGAGGTCGAAGACCGTCCACCCGCGTGGGAGCGATCCCAGCAGCGTGGTCTTACCGCACTGGCGCACCCCGAGGATGGCGACGCAGGGAAAGGTGGCGAGATACTCGGCGAGCAGTTGCTCGGCAGCGCGTTTCATACCGTGCAATATGAAAGTCTTGCTTTGATTCTGCAATGTAAACAATTCTTTTGCGCCAGTTGCTGACCGGTCGTCGGCGTGACGCCTGGCAAGCAGCTCCTGCTCGACACGCACATCTGGATCTGGGCGCTGTTGGAGCCAGACCGTATATCTGCACGCGTTCGGAACGCCCTTCAGTCACCGCGAACGAGCTCTGGCTATCGCCCATCAGTGTATGGGAGGCCTTGATGCTGGCGGAGCGCGGCCGAATCGAGGTCAGCGGAGATCCACACTCCTGGGTTCGACAGATGGCTGAAGCGGTTCCTCGTCGTGAGGCTGCGCTGACGCACGACATCGCCATCGTGAGCCACCAGCTCGATCTGGTCCATGTCGATCCCGCCGACCGGTTTCTTGCGGCCACCGCGCGCGTTCTGAACCTGACACTCGTCACCGCCGACGAACGCCTGTTGCGCTCCGCTGACTTCGAATCGATGCCTAACAAATAGACGGGGTCGTGGCATGGTCGCTATCCGTTCGCTGTGGGTCTGCGATCTTCAACTCAGGATTTCAGTGACAAACCAACGAAAGCTGTGGCCGATCATTCGCCGTGCATGGATAACGCTCGGTTTGGGAACGACCGCGGTCTTCGTGACGTGGTCTCTGATCGCGTATCGGGCAAGCTCCGTGGCAAAGGAGGCCGCCCAGGCT